>NZ_JBHTMP010000049.1:0-48351 GCF_042679305.1 Micromonospora sonneratiae
CGCCGGATCGGGTCCACCGGCCTCGGTCGGCCTGGCCGGAACCACCACCTCGGGCGGCAGGGCCGGGCCACCGGCGGTGGTCGTGGGCAGCGCCGCCCCGTCACGGCCCGCCCCCCGGATGGCGCGCCCCCGGACCGAGAGCAACAGGAGCGCCTTCGCCACCACACTGACCAGGTCGTGGTCACCGCCCTGGATCAGACCACGGGCTCCTGCGGCGATCGTGGCCGACGCCATCCCCGGCTCCTCCGAGCCGAAGAGCAGGATCGCCGCGCCCGGTGCCCGAGCCAGCACCCGGCGGGTGAAGCCGACGCTGTCCGGTCTGGTCAGCGCGGTGTCGGCCAGAACCACGTCGGGCGGTCGCTCAGCCAGCCTGAGCATCACCTCGGGGTCGGACACCGCGGTACGGACGGCAGCGGCCAGCCCGAGTCGAGCTGCGGCGGAAGCGACATTCTGCGCCGCGAGCGGTGTCCGGACGCAGACGAGAACTGTACGCACGATGCTCTCCTCTCCTGCAAGGAGGAGACCACGACAAGCTTTGATCATGAAGAGTTTCCGGCCGATGAGCAGCAACATTTTCGACGTTTCAGCACGTGCGTGCAGTTTCTGCCGCCGTAAGGAAAGATGTCCCGGATCGACCCCGCCCGCTGGAAGGGTGTCGCCTCCCGGTCATGTGTGAGGCGACCGCGCAGGGGGTATCGCAGGGACAGCAGGAATTCGGTGCACATGTCCACCTGGGCCGACACCCGGCCTAGCGGTCTACCGGGTCGTGTCGTCCCTGGGACGTCGGGCCCATCATCGAGGAAGGTGATGATGTCGGACGTACGCCGGCTACCCGGACCAATCGTCGACCTGTGGGAGTGGCAGCGGCTCGGCGCGTGCCGAGGCCGGGACAGTGCCCAGTTCTTCCACCCGGACGGCGAGCGGGGTGCCTCCCGTAACCGCCGGGAAACGAACGCGAAGGCGGTCTGTGCGACCTGCCCGGTGCGGGCCGAGTGCGCCGCGCATGCGTTGGCGGTCCGCGAGCCGTACGGGGTGTGGGGCGGGTTCAGCGAGTCGGAACGGTTGCGGTTACTGGCCCTCGGCTGGGAGGACCTCGCCGACCGGCGACGGAGTCGGGTCGACATCGCCCGGCTGGAGGCCCGGCTGGGTCGACGGCACAAGGCGGCCATCCCGGCCCAGCGTTCGGTGGCGTAGACCGGCAACAGGCGGGAAACGCCCGGCGGCCGTGATCGGCAACGTTCGGTGGCGTAGACCGGCAGGCCGACGAGCGGCGAAGCCTGCCGGTGAGCAGCAAGAGACCTGCCCGTGAGCAGCGGAAGATCCGCGTGATCAGGGAACTCCGTACGCGACGCGCCAGCGACACGCGGGAGCTTCTCCCCTGATCACGCGGATCATGGGGTGCTGCGGGTCAGAAACCCGGGCCGTGCTGGTGGCTGTGGCCATGGCCGTGCGAGTGGCCGTGTCCACCCGCCGCCGCAGCGACCGGCTTCTCCGGCTTCTCCACGACCAGGGACTCCGTGGTGAGCAGCAGGCCGGCGATGGAGGCGGCGTTGGTGACCGCGTTACGGGTCACCTTGACCGGGTCGACGATGCCGGCCTTGGCCAGGTCGACGTACTGACCGGCGGCGGCGTCGAGGCCCTTGCCCCAGTCGCTGTCGGCGACCTTCTGCACGACGACGTAACCGTCGTGTCCGGCGTTCTGGGCGATCCAGCGCAGCGGCTCGACCAGCGCCTTACGGACGATCGACACACCGACCTTCTCGTCGCCGGTGAACCCGAGGTCACCGTCGAGGGCCGAGGCGATCTGCGTGAGCGCGGCACCGCCACCGGGCACCGTACCCTCCTCGACCGCGGCCTTGGTAGCGGCGATGGCGTCCTCGATGCGGTGCTTGCGCTCCTTCATCTCGACCTCGGTCGCCCCGCCGGCCTTGATGACCGCGATGCCGCCGGAGAGCTTCGCCAGCCGCTCGGCCAGCTTCTCCCGGTCCCAGTCGGAGTCCGAGGCCTCGATCTCCTTGCGGATCTGCGCGACCCGGTCGGTCACCTCGGTCTCCTGGCCACGACCGTCGACCACCGTGGTGGTGTCCTTGTCCACCACGACCCGACGGGCGCTGCCGAGCATCTCCAGGCTCACCGCGTCGAGCTTGTAGCCGAGCTCGGGCGCGATCAGCTCACCACCGGTGAGCACCGCCATGTCCTGGAGCATCGCCTTACGGCGGTCACCGAAGCCGGGAGCCTTCACCGCGCAGACCTTGATGGTCTTGCGGATCGAGTTCACCGTGAGGGTCGACAGCGCCTGGCCCTCAACGTCCTCGGCCACGATCAGCAGCGGCTTGCTGGTCTTCAGCACCTTCTCCAGCAGCGGCAGCAGCTCTTCGATCGAGGAGATCTTCTGCGTGGTGATCAGGATGTACGGCTCGTCGAGCACCGCCTCCTGCGCCTCGCTGTCGGTGACGAAGTGCGGGGAGATGAAGCCCTTGTCGAACTGCAGGCCCTCGGTGACCTCCAGCTCGGTGGCCAGGGTGGAGCCGTCCTCGACGGTGATGACCCCGTCGCGGCCGACCCGCTCCATCGCCTCGGCGATCAGGTCACCGATGGTGGCGTCCTGCGCGGAGATCGTCGCGACGTGCGCGACGGACTCCTTGCTGTCCACCTCGACGGCCCTGTCCAGCAGCGCCGCCGACACCTTCTCGGCAGCCGCGTCGATACCCCGCTTGAGGCCAGCGGGGTTGGCACCCGCCGCCACGTTGCGCAGGCCCTCCCGGACCATCGCCTGGGCCAGCACGGTCGCGGTGGTGGTCCCGTCACCGGCGACGTCGTTGGTCTTCGTCGCCACCTCCTTGACCAGCTGCGCGCCAAGGTTCTCGTACGGGTTGGTGAGCTCGATCTCCTTGGCGATGGTCACGCCATCGTTGGTGATCGTCGGCGCACCGAACTTCTTGTCCAGTACGACGTTGCGCCCGCGCGGACCGAGGGTGACCTTGACCGTGTCAGCGAGAGCATTGACACCGTGCTCGAGCAGGTGCCGGGCGTCATCCGAGAAGCTCAGGATCTTCGCCATGAATGTCCCTTCAAACTAGCGACCATTCGACTGTCTCGACGCCTCAGCCGCGGTGGCGGCAGCCGGCGGTGGACCAATGGCCGACAAAACAGTCGATGCCCCGGCCCGGCGAGCCGGTCCGGGGCATCGTCACTGATCAGTTGGTTACTTCTCGATGACCGCGAGGACGTCGCGGGCGGAGAGCACCAGGTACTCCTCGCCGGCGTACTTGACCTCGGTGCCGCCGTACTTCGAGTAGATGACCGTGTCGCCGACCTTCACGTCAACCGGGATACGGTTGCCGTTGTCGTCGATACGGCCCGGGCCGACAGCGAGGACGGTGCCCTCCTGCGGCTTCTCCTTAGCGGTGTCGGGGATCACGATGCCCGACGCCGTGGTCGTCTCAGCCTCGTTCGCCTGGACCAGGATCCGGTCCTCGAGCGGCTTGATCGCAACCTTGGTCGCGGTAGTCACGGGCATACCCTCCTGGGGTACTTGGTTTCTGTGCTGGACGGCGTGCCGACCAGCGTCATCTGCCTCATGCCACCGGGCGGGTCCGTCGTCGCGGGTGCCGGTCCGCCTGGCGTTCAGCCCCGGAACAGAGCCCGGAAGCTGGCACCCTCGGTTCGAGAGTGCTAACGGCAGGTTAGGCCTGCGGCTAGCACTCCGTCAAGGAGAGTGCCAACACGGCGGGTCGCGGAGAGTCATGGCCCGCCCGGGTCACGCCACCCGCCAGCCGGCCCAGCAGCCGTACCCGGGGTGCGTGTCGGCCGTGGTCGGAGTGCGCCGTGGGCCTCGGTCGGCCGGGCCGCCACAATCGCACGGTGGACATCGACCTGCTAGCCGCACTGCGTACCCCTGAGGGCGAGCGTGCCCTGGCCACGGCGGCCGTACTCGCCGGCGGCGACCCGCTGGTCGCCGCCGCCACGCTCCGCTCGACCGGCGTGCCTGCGGACCTGGCGGCCGGAGCGCTCACCCAGGCCGAACTGCGTCGCCGGGCGGCGGCCAAGTTCGGGCCGACGGCCGCCGCAATGTTCTTCACCCGGGCCGGGCTGGAGCAGGCCACCCGCGCCGTGGTCGCCGACCGTCGGGCGGCCCGGCTGCGGGCTGCCGGGGTGCACACCCTGGCCGATCTCGGTTGCGGCCTAGGTGCGGACGCACTCGCCGCCGCCCGCGCCGGCATCCGGGTGTACGGCGTCGAGGCCGACCCGCTCACCGCGGCGATGGCCGCCGCGAACGCCGAGGCGGCCGGCGTGGCCGACCGGTTCACCGTGGAGTGTGGCGACGCCACGGCGTTCGACGTGACACAGGTCGATGCGGTGTTCTGCGATCCGGCCCGCCGACGGGCCGGCACCGGCCGACGGATCTTCGACCCGGCGGCGTACTCGCCATCCTGGGACTTCATCACCGCACTGGTCGACCGGGTTCCCCGGACCGCGCTGAAGGTGGCGCCCGGCATCGAGCACGGCCTGATCCCGCCCGGCGCGGAGGCCGAATGGGTCAGCGTCGACGGTGACCTGGTGGAGGCGACGCTCTGGTGCGGCCCGCTGGCCGAGACGCCCCGCCGGGCCACCCTGCTGAGCGGGAAGGAAGGGCCACTCCTCATCGCTTCCGCTGGCGGAAGGGGCCCGTTCCATCAGCTCACCGGCACCGGCACCGTCGACGCACCGGTCGGTTCGGTCGGCCGCTACCTGTACGACCCGGACGCCGCGATCGTCCGGGCGCACCTGGTGGCCGAGTTCGCCGACACCGTGCACGGCGAACTCGCCGACCCGAAGATCGCCTACGTCTTCGCCGACCGGGCGGAGCCGACCCCGTACGCCCGGTGTCTGGAGATCACCGACGTGCTGCCGTTCAGCCTCAAACGGCTACGGGCGTTACTGCGCGAGCGGGCCATCGGTCGGGTGGAAATCCTGAAGCGAGGCTCGGCACTCGACCCTGAGCAGCTACGTCGCGACCTCCGGCTCTCCGGGACCGGCTCGGCCACCATCGTGCTGACCCGGCTGGCCGATGCCCCCACCGTGCTGTTGTGTCAGCCGGTACCGGAGAGCCGGTAGGGTTTGCTCGTGGCGGGTCAGGGGACGCCGGCGACGGCGCTGTTGGTGAAGCAGAAGATTGCGCACAGCACCCATCCGTACAACGTGTCTCCCGACACCCCGAACTACGGCGCCGAGGTGGCGGCGGCCCTGGGGGTGCCGCCCGGACAGGTCTTCAAGTCACTGGTGACCGAGGTGGACGGGACGCTGACCGTGGCCGTCGTACCGGTGACCGGCGAACTGGATCTCAAGGCGCTGGCCACGGCGGCGGGCGGCAAGCGGGCGACGATGGCCGATCGTACGGTCGCCGAGCGGGCCACCGGCTATGTCCGGGGCGGGATCAGTCCGCTGGGCCAGCGCAAACGGCTACCCACCGTGGTCGACTCGTCCGCCGAGAAGTTCCCGACGATCTACGTGTCCGCTGGGCGACGGGGCCTGCAACTCCAACTGGCCCCCACAGACCTGGTACGGCTGACCGGGGCGACCACGGCACCCATCGCCACCCGCTGACCGCCACACCGCCGCACCGCCGCCGGAAGGCCGGGGCGGCCCCGGGCTGTTTCCGGCGGGCGGCCGGCGGGTGCTACGTCAACGGCCTACCCGGCGAGGCGGGCGGGATCAGAGCCTGCTGAACCAGTCGCGTACGACGGTCACCCCACCGCCGCCGAGGGCGACCATCAACGCGACCCGGGCCTTGACCGGGGCGAGGCCCCGGGCCCCGATTGCCCCCATCTTGGCGGCCAGTCCCTGCCCCAACGGCAGTTCGTCCAGTGCGATCGTCCGGGTACGGGACCGGGACGCGACGACCACCGGGATGTCCCACTGGATCAGGTCCTGGATCGTCCCGAACAGCTCGACCGGCACGTTGCCGGGTCCCGTACCCTCCAACACGATGCCTCGGGCACCGGCATCCACGATGCTGGTGAGCAGCACCGGATCGATCCCGGGATAGGTCTTGACCAGGGCGACGTCGGGCTCCGGCTCGCCCTCGGGGCGGGGCGGCCGGGCCGGCGGCCCGGTCAGTAGTTCGACCTGTCCCTCGACGACGCGACCGAGCGGTGGGTACGGGGACGAGGAGAACGCCACCGGACCCGTAGCATCGATCATGGTTACCCATCGGGCCGCGTGCAGTTCGCCGTTGAGGCAGGCGACCGCACCGACCCCACGCAGAGCGGGATCGGCTGCGGCCAGGATGGCAGAGGCCAGGTTGGCGGGACCATCGGTGGCCGGGTCGTCCAGACAACGCATCGCCCCGGTAAACACGATCCCGCCACGGTCGGCTGCCGTTGCCGCCAGCAGATCGGCGAGGAACGCGCTCTCCTCCAGGGTGTCCGTGCCGTGGGTGACCACGACGCCATCGAATCCCTGCTCCAGGATGGCCGTACGCGCCCGTCGGGCCAGCGACAGCAGCGTCCCGGGGGAAATGTCCCAGCCCGGCTCCGCCAGCACGTCCTCGGCCACCACATCCACCCCGAGCAGGCCGGGGCCGAGCCGCCGGACCAGTTCGGCACCGGAGGCCACGCTCTCCTGCCCGGGACGGCGGGAGTGGGCGATGACGTCACCGGTCGCCAACAGCAGCACCCGCCTCGTGGTGGTCATCGCTCGGTGGTCGCGCCGACGAGCCCTTCGAGCCGTTCGATGCGCTCGATGAGGGGGCGCAACTCCTGCTGGACGGCTGCGGCGAGGGCCTTCATCGCCTCCGCCGAAGCCACCGGGCCACCCGGCTGGCCGGCAGCGCCCGGCTGGCCCACTGTCTGGCTGCCGGTCTGGGCGCGTAGGTGGACGTAGCCGGCCAGCGCCGCCGCCACGGCGCGGCGGGTCAACCGGGGCTCGGCGCCCCGGGCCCGCAGCACCTGGCCGGCGGTCCCGTCGGGCTCGGTGACCAGGCCGAGCAGCAGATGCTCGCAGCCGATGTAGTTGTGTCCGAGGGCAGTGGCTTCGGTGACGGTCAGCTCCAGCGCGTTGGCCGCCGACCCGCTGAACTGTTTCGCGACCTGGTTCCCGGGCGCCTGAGGTGTGACCGTCTGGGGCACGGTGGCCCGAGGCACGGCTGCCTGGTCCCCGGCCGCCTGGGGCACGGCCGCCTGCGGGGCGGTGGCCGCCAGTCGGGCGAGGTCCCGGTTGATCTGCTCGGGCTCGATCTCCAGGGCACGGAGGACCTGGAGGGCGAGGTTCCCGCCTTCGGCCACCAGCGCACCGAGTAGGTGCTCGGTGCCGACCGTTGGCGCGCCGGTGGCCCGCGCCTGATCCAGGGCCAGCCGGAGTACGGCATGGGCCCGTGCCGTGAACCGCGGCAACCGCGCGCTCAACTCCTCGATCTCCAGGTCACCGAGCGTCGTCTCCCGGATGGCGGTCACTCGCCGTACCGCCTCCTCCAACGCTCGTTGACAGATCGCCGAGACCGGCACGCCCGCTTCCCTGACCGCCTCGGCCAGTTCGTCGGGTAGGTAAACGTTGATCTTTGGCATTGTCCGCACTCCCCTCACCAGCACTTCCACAATGTACCCCCACGCTAACCCCAATGGGGTTAGTTCAACAAGGGTCAGATGGATGCCATGCGCGTTGCGGAATTGTTATCGCTGGCAACAAAGTCGGGGACGTGGATGTCTTGCGCCACCTCCCGAGTGCCCAATACGTTGCCGGACACAACAAAAGACCGGTCTCAATCAGTCCGCTGCCGACGGCTCCGGATCCCCGGCAGGCGCACCACCTCCCCGTCCGAGACCCGCACTTTTCATCCCGAAAGGACCCATGCACATGCGCAGAGGGCTCCTCACCATCACCGCCGTTGGCCTGCTGGCCACCGGCGGCCTCGCCGCCTGCGGCGAGGACTCCGGCGCAGGCGGCAGCGAAAGAACTCCCAAAATCGGGGTAATCCTGCCGGACAGTGCCTCCTCGGCCCGCTGGGAAACCGCAGACCGCAAGTACCTCGAATCGGCGTTCATAGCAGCCGGCGTCCAGTACGACATCCAGAACGCCCAGGGCGACAAAGCCCAGTTCCAGACCATCGCCGACCAGATGATGGCCAACGGGGTAACGATCCTGATGATCGTCAACCTGGACTCCGGCACCGGCAAGGCCGTACTCGACAAGGCAAAGTCCCAGGGCGTCGCCACCATCGACTACGACCGGCTCACGCTCGGCGGGTCGGCCGAGTACTACGTCAGCTTCGACAACGTCGCGGTCGGCAAACTACAGGGCGAAGGCCTGGTCAAGTGCCTGGCCGACAAGGGCGTCAAGAACCCGGTCGTGGCAGAACTGAACGGTTCGTCGACCGACAACAATGCCACCCTGTTCAAGGAGGGCTACGACTCGATCCTCAACCCGAAGTACGAAGCCAAGGAGTTCGTCAAGGGACCGGACCAGTCCGTACCCGAGTGGGACAACACCCAGGCCGGCACGATCTTCGAGCAGATGCTGACCCAGGAGCGCGGGAAGATCGACGGGGTACTCGCCGCCAACGACGGCATGGGCAACGCGGTCATCTCGGTGCTGAAGAAGAACAAGCTCAACGGCAAGGTACCGGTGACCGGCCAGGACGCCGACGTGCAGGGGCTCCAGAACATCCTCGCCGGTGACCAGTGCATGACCGTCTACAAGGCGATCAAGCAGGAGGCCGACGCCGCCGCCGACCTGGCCGTCGGGCTGGCCAAGGGAGAGAAGCGGGAGACCGGCCAGACGGTCAAGGACCCGGAGGGCCATCGTGACGTCCCCGCCGTACTACTCACCCCCAAGGCTATCTACCTGGAGAACGTCAAGGACGTTGTCACCGACGGCTTCGTCACCAGGGCCGATCTGTGCGCTGGCGAGTTCGCGGCGCTCTGCGCCAAAGCCGGCGTGAACTGAGCCGGGCCGCCACCCACGCCCTCGACGGTAGGAAGGGCCCCTGCCCACGCAGGAAACGAGGCAGGGGCCCTTCCTGAGCAGCCAGCGGCGCAACCCGCACCAAAGGAGACCCCCGTGTCCGCGACCCCCCTGTTGGAACTACGCGGGATCGACAAGAGATTCGGTCCCGTACAGGTCCTGCGCAACGTCGCCCTCTCCGTCCATCCGGGCGAGGTGACCGCGCTCGTCGGCGACAACGGCGCCGGCAAGTCCACCCTCGTGAAGTGCATCAGCGGCATCTACCCCACCGACGGTGGTGAGTTCTGGTTCGAGGGCCGGTCGGTCAGCGTCAACAGTCCACGCGACGCCTCGGCGCTGGGCATCGAGGTCGTCTACCAGGATCTCGCGCTCTGCGACAACCTGGACATCGTCCAGAACATGTTCCTCGGCCGGGAGAAGCGCAGCGGCCTGGTACTCGACGAGGCGGCCATGGAGCAACTGGCTGCCGAGACCCTCGCCGGTCTCTCGGTACGCACGGTGAAGTCCCTCCGGCAACACGTCTCCAGCCTCTCCGGCGGGCAGCGGCAGACGGTCGCCATCGCCAAGGCGGTGCTGTGGAACAGCAAACTGGTCATCCTCGACGAGCCCACCGCCGCACTGGGCGTCGCACAGACCGCCCAGGTGCTCGAACTGGTCCGCCGGCTGGCTGACAACGGCCTGGCCGTCGTACTCATCTCGCACAACATGAACGACGTCTTCGCCGTCTCCGACCGGATCGCCGCGCTCTACCTCGGCCAACTGGTCGCCCAGGTCAAGACCACCGACATCACCCACGCCCAGGTGGTCGAGCTGATCACCGCTGGCCGAACCGGCGGGCTCGACCTGGCCGGAGACCCCGAGAGCGCAGGAGTCGACCGATGACCACCATGACCACCGTACGCGGGGAACCGGCCGCCGATCCGGCACCGACCGTCGGCTCACACGTACGCGACTACCTCGGCCGGGTACGCGGCGGAGACATCGGCGTACTGCCGGCCGTACTCGGGCTCGTCGTCCTCTGTGTGGTCTTCTCGATCCTGCGGCCGTCCTTCCTGACCGCCTTCAACTTCGCCAACCTGCTCACCCAGGGCGCAGCCGTGACGTTGATCGCGATGGGCCTGGTCTTCGTCCTGCTGCTCGGCGAGATCGACCTCTCCGCCGGCTACGCCAGCGGGGTCTGTGCTGCGGTGCTGGCCAACCTGGTCACCCTCCAGGGCTATCCCTGGTACGTCGCCGCCGCAGCGGCCATCGGCACCGGTGTGCTGATCGGATTCGTCCTCGGTTTCCTGGTCGCGAAGATCGGCATCCCGTCGTTCGTGGTGACCCTGGCCGGTTTCCTCGCCTTCCAGGGCGTCGTACTGATGCTGGTCCGGGAGGGAACCAACGTGTCGGTACGCGACACCGTGCTGGTCGCGATCGCCAACCGCAACCTGACCCCCGTGCTCGGTTGGCTGCTGGCCGCCGTGGCGGTCGCCGGCTACGCGGCGGTCCAACTGCTACGTCACCGCAACCGGTCGGCCCGTGGCCTGACCACCGATCCGTTGGCCGTGGTGCTGGCGCGGATCGGCATGCTGGCGGTGATCCTCGGCGCCGCCGTCCACATCCTGAACCTGGAACGCAGCATCAACCCGCTGTTCGTCTCGCTCAAGGGGGTGCCGATCGTCGTACCGATCATCGCCGTGCTGCTGATCGGCTGGACGTTCGTGCTGCAACGCACCGGGTACGGCCGGCATGTCTACGCGGTCGGCGGCAACCGGGAGGCCGCCCGCCGGGCCGGCATCGACGTCGACCGGATCCGGATCTCGGTCTTCGTGATCTGCTCGGCGATGGCCGCGATCGGCGGCATCGTCGCCGCCAGCCGGGCCAACTCCGTCGACGCCAAGACCGGTGGCAGTAATGTGCTGCTCTACGCGGTCGGCGCTGCGGTCATCGGCGGCACCAGTCTCTTCGGCGGCAAGGGTCGGGTGATTGATGCCGTGCTGGGCGGCGCGGTGGTTGCGGTCATCGACAACGGCATGGGCCTGATGGGCTACAGCGCGGGCGTCAAGTACGTGGTGACCGGGCTGGTGCTGCTGCTGGCAGCCGGCGTCGACGCCCTGTCCCGACGCAGAGCGGCGGCGACCGGACATCGTTGACGTTGCAGGCCGAACGTCGATGCGGATACGGGAGCCGTCGACCCAGCACGGAGACCGTCGACGCAGCACGGAGACCGTTGACCCGACCCGGGGAGTGGAGTGACCGCACCGATGCGCGCAGGGCCGAGCCAGGAGGAGATCCGCCGGCAGAATCTTGGTGCACTGCTGCGCTACGTACACATCCACGGGGCGACCTCCCGGGCCGAGCTGACCACCGAACTGGGGCTCAACCGCAGCACCATCGGGGCGCTGACCGCCGACCTCGCCGCCGCCGGTCTGGTCAGTGAGAAGCCGCCCCGGGACACCGGGCGGGCCGGCCGGGCCGGGCGGCCGTCGCTGGTCGTACGACCCGAGTCCGAACTGGTCTACGCGTACGCGTACAGCATCGAGGTGGACCGGCTACGGGCCGCCCGGATCGGACTGGGTGGCGCGATCCTCGACCGGCGGGAGGTGCCCCGCCCGCCGGGACTGCCGGTGGAGGAGACCGTGCCGCTGCTGGCCGGCTTCGTCAAGCAGATGCACCGGTCGGTGCCCGACGGCTCGGTCTACGTGGGTGGTGGCATCGCGGTCTGTGGCATCCTGCGTGGCGAACAGGGGCCGGTGCACGTACGGCCGGAGACCGGCTGGGTCGACGAGCCGCTGGGTACGGCACTGGCCGCAGCGTTGGCCACCGAACTCGGCTCCGAACGCCCCATCGTCACCGGTAACGCCGCCGACGTCTCCGCGCTGGCCGAGCACGCCCGGGGTGCCGGGGCCGGCTGCGACAACCTCATCTACCTGCACCGAGACGTCGGCGTCGACGCGGGGATCATCGTCGGCGGTCGGCGGCTGACCGGGCACGGCGGCTACGGCGGCGAGGTCGGCCACATGGTGGTACGCCCCGGCGGCCGACCGTGCGGCTGCGGCTCACGCGGCTGCTGGGAGACCGAGATCGGCGAGTACGCCATGCTGGACATCGCCGGGCGGGCGGCGACCGCCGGCCGGGAAGCGGCACTCGACGTGGTCGACGCCGCTTCCCGGGGGGACGCCAACGCCCAGGCCGCCGTACGACAGGTTGGCGACTGGCTCGGTTTCGGCGTGGCCAACCTGGTCAACATCTTCAATCCCGAGGTGGTCATCTTCGGCGGCACCCTGCGTGACGTCTACCTCGCCGCAGCGGCCCGGGTTCGCAGCCGGCTCAACTCGATGGCCCTGCCCGCCGCCCGCGAACAGGTGCGCCTGCGTACGCCGCAACTGGGTGAGGACGCATCGTTGATCGGCGCGGCCGAACTCGCCTTCGAGCACCTGCTGGCCGACCCGCTGGACGTCACCGGCTGAGCGGATCCTCCTGCGGTGCTGGCAGCGGCGGAACCGGTCGATGCGTACCCTGTCCATCGTGGACGTGCAGATGCGGGCCTCCGACGACGACCGGCAGCGGGCCATCGCCGACCTGCAACGACACACCGAGGTCGGTCGGCTCAGCCTCGACGAGTTCTCCGACCGGGTCGGCGCGGTCTACTCCGCCCGTACGCTGGCTGAACTGGCCGCCGTCAGCCGTGACCTACCGACGACGCCCGCCCCCGTCGGCGCCGACAGCGGTCCCCGGGACCGACGGGACCTGCTGGTCGTCTTCGCCGTCGCCGCGGTCACCCTCGTCGTGCTCGGCATCGTCCTGGCCGTCGCCCGCTGACCGGGTCCGGTCCATCGTCCGCCAGGCCGGGCTGACGAACGGGAGCAGGGTCACCACCAGGTAGGCGAGGCCGAACAGCAGGCTGGCGGCCGGCAGCCGGAAGCCCTGCACCATCAGCCCGGCCAGCAGGCTGCCCAGCGGAATGCCCGCCCAGGAGACCGCGTGGGTCAGGCCGAGCACTCGGGCCCGGAACTGCTCGGGGATCCGCTCGTAGGAGACCGCCCCGAGGATCGGGTTGACCGCTGCGATCGACAGGCCGGCCACGAAGGCGACCGTATAGATGACCCAGATCTGGTCGACCAGGGCGAGTACGACGAACCGCGGCGCACCGGCGATCAGGAAGCCCACCGCAAAGATCGCGAACCGGGGCAGCCTCGGGGCGACGGCGGTGAAGACGATGTTGCCGAGCACCGCCCCGACCGCGAACGACGCGGAGAGGAATCCGAGCGCGACCGGTGACCCGATGGTGTCGCTGGCCCAGATCGGGGCCAGTACGGTGCTGTAGGCGGCGTCGGCGAGGTTGGTGACGAAGAGCATGACGAGCATGCCACGGACGAGCCGGTCCCGGCGCAGGAACTCCAGCCCGGCCCGGAGCGCCGCCAGGTACGGTTCCCGGTCGGACGACCCGCTGTTCTCGTCCGGGTTCGCCCCCGACGTCGTTCCTGACGTCGTTCCTGGTGTCGCACCTGACGTCGTTCCTGACGTCGTTCCTGGTGTCGTCTCCGACGTTGTTCCTGGTGTCGTACCTGACGTCGTTCCTGGTGTCGTCTCCGACGTTGTTCCTGGTGTCGTACCTGACGTCGTCTCCGACATGGTTCCCGGCATCTTCCCCGGTACGAACGACGCCACGATCAGCGCACCCGCAACGAAGGTCGCCGCATCGATCAACAGCACCACCGGGGCGTCGAGCGCGGCGATCAGCAGGCCGGCCAGCGGTGCGCCCAGCAGCGAGGCAAGCCGGCTCAACCCGTCGTGCAGGCTGGTCGCCCGGGTCATCGACATGCCGGAGGCGGTCACGGTCAGCGGGAAGACCACCCGTTTGGCCGTGTCACCGAGTCCGCGCGACAGTCCGACCCCGGCCACCACGGCGACCAAGGCGCCGAAGGCCAGCAGGTCCGCCCAGTACAGCAGGGGGACAGCCACCAGTACCAGGCCACTGCCCGCGTCGGTCACGACGCTCATCCGGCGGGCGCCGATCCGGTCGATCAGTGGACCGCCGAGCGCGCAGGCAAGGACGTACGGCAGCATCTCGGCGAACGCCACCAGGCCGGTCTTTGTCGCGCTGCCGGTGGTCGCCAGGGTGAACCAGGGCAGCGCGACCATGCTCATCCGGCTGCCGACCAGCGAGATCACCTCGGCGGTCAGCAGTCCGACCAGACCGCGACGGCTCCTGGTCACCAGGCTTCCCGTGGTCGCACCGCCTGGGGTCACGTCGCCTGGGGGCAAGCCGTCTGGAGTCGCACCGCCTGGAGTCGCGTCGCCGGTCATCGAGTTGGCTGTCATCGCTTTACTCCGTACCGGCCGACGGGAACGGCATGAGTTGTGCCTGTAGGACGACCGGCTCGGCACCGGCAGGTGCCGGGATGTCCGGGGTGTCCCGGCGATATCGGTCGAGCAACGCGAAGATCTCGTCGTGTAGTTCCGCCGCCTCGGTGGCGGTCAGCCGCAGTCGCCAGTTGCTGAGGGTGGACGTGCGTTGCCACTCCTCGGACAGGGTGGGGCGCTCCCCCAGCCACCGGTCGACCCGCTCGGCGTACAGCGACGCAACCGCCCGGAGATAGGTCTCGACCTCCGCCGCCGCCTCTCCACCGACGGTGCCGTCGAGCAACGTCCCGCCGTGGGCCGCCTTCCACCACCGCTCCCGACCGGCACCACGATCGGGGTCCTCGACCACGAAGCCGTACTGCGCGAGTTGGCGAAGGTGGTAGCTGGTCGCGCCGGTGGACTGGCCGAGCCGGGCCGCCAACAGGGTGGCGGTGGCGGGACCGTGCTCCCGCAGCAGATTGAGCATTCGCACCCGCAGTGGGTGGGCGAGGCCACGCAGGGTGGTCGGGCTCGGGCGTACTTCATCCCTAGACATGTTTGCAAACCTAGCCTTGCAAAGAGTTCTTTGCAAGCAGTTGGTGAGCGGACCGCTGGTCGCTGGGAACGATTGATGTCGTCCTGGCAGCAACAACGGTTCACAGCCCCGGCTGCCACCCCGCCGCCTCGAGCGCGGCCCGGAGTTGTGTCACCACGTACTCGGGGCGGCGGCGTACATCAAAGGCGGCAAACCTCAGGATCCGGTCACCCGCGATCCACAGCTCGTTCTGCCGACGCAGATCCGCTGCCCAGTGCCGTGCCTCCAGGTGGTGCGCACCGTCCACCTCGACGTGGAGGCGCCACCGCCGCCAGTACGCATCCAGATAGCGCTTCCGGCCGCCCGCGTCAGTCCGTGGCTCCTGAAGGTCGGGAGGCGGCAGCCGATGCAGACGGCAGAGCCGAACAAAATCGATCTCGGACAGCGCTTCCGCACCACCCGCCACATCGGCGATCGTCTGCATGATCAGCGTACGACGACGGGCATTCGTCATCCGCTCGATGACCGCACCGATCTCGCCAGGGGTCACCCGCCGCTGCTGGCAACCGGCGGCCAGCAGGGACTGTGCCTCCTCGTCCGAGCCGGCCCACTGGGCCGCGTCGACCAGTGAGCGCGCCATGCTCGTACGATCCGGACGGCCACGCTGCCGGTCCACCGCCGGCAGGTGCCGGGTCCGGCGGACGCGCACCGCCGGCAGGCCGATCGGCAGACCGGTCAGTCGTTGCGCAACGCGACGGTCGTACGGGACGAGCACGTCCACGGTGTCCCGCCGCCAGTTCCCGCGTAGTCCGCCTGCACGGGCAGCCGCCAGCCCGGCCAGGACCGCACCGCCGCCGGCGGCCAGGACCGCCACCCACCACTGACGCTCGCGGGTGAAGTCGCCCGGATCAGTGACCAGGATGCCCCGGCAGACCCGACGCCACCGGCCGGTATGCAGCCGATGACGCACCTTTGCCACGCCCAGTTCCGCCACCGCCTGCCGCCACGTCAGCACTCCGGCCTGCTCGAAGAGCAGCCAGTCCAGTGCATCCGCCTCGTCACCCGGCAACCGCATCCGGCGATTCAACCCGGGCTATCGGCCACCTGCTGTCGCTGGCACGACAACCACCGCGGGCAATGGCCGACCTACGGCCGGTCGCCGTGCCAGGAGCGCCACAGCGCGGCGTACGAGCCGTCGGCGGCGACCAACTCGTCGTGCGAACCCAACTCGGCGATCCGGCCGTCCTCCACCACCGCCACCCGGTCGGCGTCATGGGCGGAGAAGAGCCGGTGGGCGATGGCGATCACCGTACGGCCGTGCAGCGCCCCGGCCAGGGACCGTTCCAGGTGACGGGCCGCTCGCGGGTCGATCAACGAGGTCGCCTCGTCCAGGACCAGCGTGTGCGGATCGGCCAGCACCAACCGGGCCAGGGCGAGCTGCTGCGCCTGGGCCGAGGAGAGTGGATGCCCACCGGCGCCGACCATGGTGTCCAGCCCGTCGGGCAACCGTTGCGCCCAGTCCAGAACGTCGACGGCGACCAGCGCCGCCCGTACCTCCTCGTCGGACGCGTCCGGCCGGGCCATCGTCACGTTGTCCCGCAGGGTGCCGATGAAGACGTGATGTTCCTGGGTGACCAGTGCCACCTGCGACCGCAACTCGTCCAGGGACAACTCGACCAGTGGGGTGCCGCCGACGGTCACCGCCCCGGTCCGGGGCGCGTGGATACCGGCCAGCAGCCGTCCGAGGGTCGACTTGCCGGCACCGGACGGGCCGACCATGGCCAGCCGTTCACCGGGCGCGACAGTCAGCGTGATCCCGTGCAGGACGTCCCGGCCGTTCCGGTAGGCGTACCGCACGTCCTGCGCGGCCAACTGCTCGTCGACCGGCTGACGAAGGTCGAACAACGGCTCGGCCGGTGACCGGTCCCCGCCCGAGGACCGCCCCTCGGTCGAAGGCCGACCCTCGGTCGCCGAAGACCGGGCCAGCTTCGAGGAGTCGCCGGTTGGCTGGGCGACACCCAGCAGCCGGGCCATCGACGCCGCACCGACCTGCAACTCGTCCAGCGTGGAGAGCAACCGGTCGACCGGGTTGATGAGCTGCTGGACGTAGAGCGTGGCGGCGGTGACCTGCCCCAGGGTCACCCAGTCCTCGATGTAGAACCAGCCGCCGATGACCAGGGTCGCCACCACCGGCACCACATAGCCGACCTCCGCCACCGGGAACCACACCGTACGCAGGAAGAGGGTGTAGCGCTCGGCCGCGTACGACCGGCTGATGTCGGCGTCGGTACGGGCCCGGCGGCGGCCCTGGAGCCGCAGCGCCTCGGTGGTGCGGACCCCCTCGACCGTCTCGCTGATGCCGTCGGTGATGTCGGAGTAGGCGGCGTTCTCCCGCAGGTAGCCGGCCGGCGCCCGGCGCAGGTACCACCGGGTACCGACCCAGAGGATCGGCACCGCCAACAGACAGGGCACCGCCAACAGCGGACCGACAATCAGCAGCGCGCCGACGATGAAGAACACGGTGACGATGGCGATGAGCGTCTCGGGTACGGCCCGCCGGACCGTCTGCGACAGCGCGGACACGTCCCGGGAGGTACGGGTCAGCAGGTCACCGGTGCCGGCGCGTTCCACCGTCGCCAGCGGGATGGCAAGAATCCGGTCGACGAACTCCTCGCGTAGCTCGGCAAGGACCCGTTCACCGAGCCGGGCCGACGCCAGGTAGGCGAACCGGACCAACACCGACTGCCCGAGCAGGAATCCGGCGATGGCCAGTGCGATCCGGTCCACCGTCACGGTGGTGGTGCCCTTCGAGATCGCCTCGACCAGGTCACCGAGCAGCCGGGGCGCGGCCAGACCGGCGATGGCGGCCAGGGCATGCAGGCCGAGGGCGGCGGCCAGGGCACGGGGATGGCGACGGACCAGCGTACGGGCGTACCGCCGGACCTGCTTCGCATCCGCCACCGGCAGCGAGGTCACGCCGACACCTCCCTACGGTCGGCGTCGGCGTGGGCAACTGAGCCATCAGTTCGCTCGACAAACTCGCTCACCGACACCTCCCTACGGTCGGTGTCGGCGTGGCCAACTGCACCACCAGTTCGCTCGACAAACTCGCTCACCGACACCTCCCCACGGTCGGCGTCGGCGTGGCCAACTGCACCATCAGTTCGCTCGACAAACTCGCTCACCGACACCTCCCCACGGTCGGCGTCGGCGTGGCCAACTGCACCATCAGTTTGCTCGACAAACTCGCTCACCGACACCTCCACCGTCTCCTCCGCCCCCTCCTCCGCGCTTTCCTCGCGGGTGACGGTCGCGGCGTACCTCGGCTCGGTGGCCAGCAGTTCCGTGTGGGTGCCCTCGGCGACGACCTTGCCGTCCTCCAGGAACACCACCCGGTCGGCCCGGCCCAGCAGCAACGGACTGGTGGTACAGACCAGGGTGGTACGTCCCCGTCGGGCCTCGCCCAGCCGGTCAGCGATACGGGCCTCGGTGTGGGCGTCCACCGCGCTGGTCGGCTCGACCAGCACCAGGATCTCCGGGTCGACGACCAGCGCCCGGGCCAGACGTAGCCGCTGCTGCTGCCCGCCGGAGAACTCCCGGCCCCGCTCGGCGACCATCGTCGCCAGCCCGTCCGGCAGTGCCTCGACGATGTCGGTGGCGCTGGCAGCGGTCAACGCCGCATGGATCGTCGCGTCGTCGGCCGAGTCCCGGGGGTCCAGCTCCGTTCGGAGCGGGCCGGCGAAGAGACGTGCGTCGTTGTCAGCCACCAGGATCCGCTCCCGCACGGTGTCCAGCGTCAGGTCGCGCAGCGGTACGCCGTGCAGCGTCACGTCGGCATCGACGTACCGGCCGAGCCGGTCGGCGACGGCGACGGCCTCCTCTGGCGTGGTCGAGGCCAACGCGGTCAACCAGCCCGGCCGGACCACCAGCCCGGATTCGAGGTCGACCAGTTCGCCGGGTCGCTCGGGCAGCTGAGCCGGTTCGGCCGGATCGGTGAACTCCGGCGTCAGCCCGAGCAGCCGTACGACCCGACGGGCGGCGACGTAACCCCGGGTGTACTTGTTGAGTACCTCGGTCAACGTCCGCAACGGGGTGATCAGGAAGGCGGCGTAGCCGTAGAACGCGACGAGCTGCCCGGCGGTGATGTCACCCTGTAGTGCGAACCGGGCTCCGAGCCAGGTCACCAGTGCGACGAAGCTGCCGGGCAGCAGGATCTGCGCGGCCTCCAGTAGCGAGTCGACCCGGGCGACCCGGACACCTTCGGCCCGCAGCCGTTGGGACTCGGTCCGGTACCGGTCCGAGAAGACCGGTTCGCCGCCGACGCCACGTAGCACCCGGAGTCCGGTGACGATGTCCCCGGCCCGGGTGGTGAGCCGTCCCTGCTGGTCCCGGTAGGCCTGCTGCCGCCGGTGCAGTGGCCGGATCAGCACGCTGACGATCAACACGAGGACCGGCACCCCGAGGACGACGACCAGGCCGAGTGGCATCGAGGTGCTGAGCAGGATCACCGCGACGACCGCGATGGCGACTACCGCGCCGGAACCCCGGGCGGTGATGTCCAGTGCGCCGCCGATCTGATCCATGTCGGAGGTGCCGATGCTGACCATCTCACCGGTGGAGAGCCGCTTGGGCAGGGCCGCGCCGAGCCGGTTGGCCTGCCGTACGGTTATCTGGACCGTCCGGTAGGCACCGGCCAGCCAGACATGGACCGCGAGACGGTGTCGGACGGTGCCGGCGGTGGCCTGGAGCAGACCGAGGCCGAGCAGGACCAGCCCCCAGGTGACGAGCCCGTCGAGGTCACGGTCGGTCACCCCGACGTCGATCGCCTTGCCGATGGCGGCCGGCATCAGCGCCTGGCTGACCATCCACACGATGCCGAGCAGCACCCCGCCGATGAGCGGGCCCTTGTTCCGGGCTGCCATCCACAGCAGGAAACGCGCCGCTGACCGGTGGTCAGGGGTGCCTGGATCAGGATCGGGTAAGGAGCGCATAGCAACACCGACGCTACGAGATGGCTGGTCCCACCCGCCATCGAATTACCCGCTGGCCAGCGCGCCGCTGGTCACTTCAGCCGGACCGGCAGGCTGGCCAGCCCACGCAGCGTCAGCCCGGGACGCCACGGCACCTCCCCGGTGGGTACGGCCAGCCGCATGCCGGGGAACGCCCGCAGCAGGGTACGGAAGGCGATCTCGCCTTCCAGCCGGGCCAGTGGGGCACCCAGGCAGAAGTGGATACCCCGACCGAAGGCGAGGTGCGGATTGGTCGGCCGGGTCGGATCGAACCGGTCAGGTTCGGCGAACTGCTCGGGGTCCCGGTTGGCCGACAGCAGCGAGACCAGGACGATGTCGCCGGCCGGAATGAGCTGACCGCCCAACTCGATCGGTTCGACCGCGATCCGGGCACCGGCGGTCTGCACCGGTGACTCGAACCGCAGGAACTCCTCGACCGCGCCGGGCACCAGATCCGGCTCGGCCACCAGCCGGTCCCACCGCTGTGGCTCGGTGAGGAGCACCAGGGTGCCGTTGCCGATCAGGTTGACCGTCGTCTCGTGTCCCGCCACCAGCAGCAGGAAGACCATCGAGGTCAGCTCGTCGTCGCTGAGCCTGTCTCCGTCGTCCCGCGCGATGATCAACGCCGAGAGCAGGTCGTCGGCGGGTTCGGCGCGTTTCTCCGCCACCAGCTTCCGGACATAGCCGACCAGCGCGGTCATCGCGGGTGCCAGCCCTTCCGGATCCACCGCACCGGAGACCGCCGCGTTGGACCAGTTCCGGAACGACGCACGGTCGGCCATCGGCACCCCGAGCAGTTCGCAGATCACCTGGATCGGCAGTGGGAACGCGAAGCTGTCCAACAGGTCGGCGTGGTCGGTGTCGGACATCGTGGTGGCCAACTGGTCGGCGATCTCCTCGATCCTGGGCCGCAGTCCGTTGATCCGTCGGGCGGTGAAGGCGCTGACGACCAGCCGACGCAGCCGGGTGTGATCCGGCGGGTCCACGGTCAGCATGGTCCGGTTGACCGCATGCGCGATGTCCTCCGGAACCAGTTCCGCCAGCCGCTCGTCGGACAACGGGATCCGGTTGGACAGGCGCGGGTCGGTCAGTGCCCGTTGGACGTCTTCGTGACGGGTGACCAGCCAGACGGGTATGTCACCGGGCAGCGTCACCCGGCAGACCGGACTCTGCGTACGTAGGACGGTGAGCGCCTGGTGCGGGGCGGTCAGGGAGATGTCGAACAAACCGGAGAGCGTGGAAGTCATGAGGTTTCCCCTCGTACGACGGCTCGACAACCTCCATTCTCACCACCGCGTCAACACGCAGCGAAACCACGATGGGCGATTTCTGTAACCATCAGTCGGCCGGCGGGGCGTACCCACGCCAACAGGCACAGACGAGCGGACGAGCCCCGCCGAACGGACGGGGGTCGCCCCGACCGGCTAGGTTCTGTCTCGCGGATCATGAAGGCCGCTCATCAACGTGATTTGCCGGTCAGTAGGACCGGCTCCCCTGGCGTGACCTACCCGAACGGTACGGGCGTGGAAGACCGCCTACCAGCGGTTCCGTCGATGGGCGGCCGATGACACCTGGCGTTGCGGCCGACTCTGAAATCGCTGATGAGGGCGACCACGGCGGAAGGAAGATCGTATTCGGCCGCGGTCGCCGCTCGTCTGACCCATTGCTGGCGTTCAGCGCATCTCGGGTTTATCGGGTGATGGCAACCGCACCTCGGGGTTGCGGCGACGGGCGAGGTGATTGATGCCAGTGATGGTGGCAGCGATTACCGTGATGAGGATTGCCAGTGGTAGCGGCTGACCGTCGAAGTGCCGCATCGCCGTGTTGGTGAGCAGCGGGTCGGGGATGAGCCATCCGGCAATGAAGCCGGTGAGTCCGACGCCGATGATGACGGCGGGCCGGTGGCGGCGGACTACGGAGGCGGCTCCGACAGCGGCGGTGGCGGCGGTGAGGATCCCGATGACCGTCGGCACGACGTCGTGAATGTACACGCCGTGGCGTCCCCATTCTCCGGTGCCTTTCCAGGCGAGGATCCCGAGCGGGACGAGGGCCCACCAGAACAGGCGCGGCCGGGGTACGGTCCACCGCTCGCGGCCGGCGATCGTGAGCAGGACGAGAATCAAGACCGGTGCGGCGTACGCGAAGAGCTGTTGGCCGGGGCTGATTCCCATGCCGGCACCGCTGAGCACGTCGATGACGAACCAACCAACGGTGAACGTCAGGAAGATTGCTTGCAGGGTGAGGGCGGTCCGGGTCGCGCCGCACAGCCAGGCGATCAGCGGCGCGAGGGGCAGCAGGCCGAGAACGACTATCTGCGGCCAATTGGAGATAACGGCCGGCATGTCGGTGGCGAGGACAGCGCCGGTGAACAGGTCCAGGGTGTCACCGGCGGGCTGGGTGCCGGCGGCGACGAGCAGGGCACTGAGTCCGGTGGTGAGGGCCGCGGTGGTGACAGGCGTTGTGAGTCGCAGCCGGATCGCCAGGGCGATGATGTTCAGTGCCTCGTGCCGGCTCGGGTGTCGGCGGCCGTGGTCGAGGTCCAGCAGCAGTCCGAGCAGTTCCTCGCCGCGGGCGGTGCGGTGCGCGGCTGGCAGTAGGCGCAGCAGCCGTCGATATCGTCGCTCCAGGGGGCTCATGCCCGGGTTCATCCGATGGTTCCAAGGCGCGGGGCGTTGCGGGCGGCACGCTTGTTGAGGCGCTCCTCGGCGAGCCGGACCGCGGTGGCCATCCGCCGGCTCTCAGCACGGATGGCGTCTGCCCCAGTGTCGGTCAGTTTGTAAAAGCGGCGTAGCCGGCCCTTCTCGACCTCGTCGTGGTCGGGGGCGATGAGCCCTTGGGCGACAAGGCGGTCGAGGGCCCCGTAGAGGGTGCCAGCGCGTAACCGGATCCTGCCGTCGGTCATCTCGTTGACCTCCGTCACCACGGCGTAGCCGTGGCGGGGTTGGTCGGCGAGGGCGGAGAGGATCAGGAACGTCTGCTCACTGATTTCCATGCACTATATATATCGCGCCACGATATATATAGCAACAACGTCACGTATTAAGCGGTGGGACCGCCAGTGCGCCCAGCTGGTGATCACACTGGCTGCAACACCAGCGACGGCGACGGCGGGCATAGCGCCTGCTTCGCGCGATCGGCTGGTCGGGTGCACTGCCGGGGAACAGCAGTGGTTTGCGGGCGACCCGGGCTAGGTTCTGTCTCGCGGATCTTGGTGGTCGGGGACGGCGCGTAGCCAGTCGATGTCGTCGTCCAACTCGGCCAAGGCGATGACGTGGGCCTTCAGCCGGGCCCAGGTGCCGTCGGCCGCCCACCGACGGAACCGCTGGTAGGCGGCCCTCCACGGCCCTTACCGTTCGGGTAGGTCACGCCACGGTGAACCGGTCCGTTTCACCCGGCAGATCACGTTGATGACCTGCCGATGATCCCGCCATTGGCTGCCACGGACCGGCTGTGCCGGCAGCAACGGCGCCAGCACGGCTCACTCGTGATTTGTCAGATCGCCTCGCGCCACAACGGGTCTAACGAGCGGGATTCATGATCCGCAAGACAGAACCTAGCGGTCGACCGGGGTGAAGTCCCAGGAGTACGGTGGGCGGGCAACGAGCCGGGACGGTGGGTCCGGCAGGCTCACCGGGTTGCTCCGCCACTTCGAGACGACCACCACGCGATGGTCGGTGGAGGAGAAGACCTCACTCGACACATGCAGCGGATTGTGGTCGAGCTCCGGCAAGGCGGTGTCACAGACCCAGGTGAGCAGGTCGGTGAACCTGGCCGGCTCGGCGCGTACCTCCCACATCCGTACGATCACGTCGCCGGACACTACACGCTCACCACCGTCAGCGGCATCGCAGAGTCGGCGGGCAGATCGAGCCGGCTGGGTGCGACCCCGGCGGCAACCAGGTGTGAGCCGAGCGCGGCGACCATGGCCCCATTGTCCGTACAGAGCTTCGGCCGGGGCACCCGTACCGTGATTCCGTACCTGGCCGCCCGCTGCTCGGCCATCGCCCGCAGCCGCGAGTTGGCCGCCACCCCACCGCCGATGACCAGCGTCTCGATTCCCCGGTCCCGGCAGGCCGCGATGGCCTTCCCGGTCAGTACGTCGCAGACCGCCTCCTGGAACGAGGCGGCGACGTCGGCCACCGGGACCGGCTCGCCGGCCCGCTGCTTCGCCTCCACCCACCGGGCGACCGCCGTCTTGAGCCCGGAGAACGAGAAGTCGAACCGGTGGGCGATGAGATCCTTGGCAGCGGTCAGCCCACGGGGGAAGGCGATCGCCCCGGCATCGCCCTGACGTGCCTCCCGGTCGATCGGCGGTCCCCCGGGGAACGGCAGCCCGAGCAGCCGGGCCACCTTGTCGAACGCCTCGCCGGCCGCATCGTCGATGGTGGCACCCAACGGGGTGACCCCGGTGGCCAGGTCGTCCACCTGCAACAGGGACGAGTGACCGCCGGAGACCAGCAGGGCGATCGCCGGTTCGGGCAGCGGTCCGTGTTCCAGGGTGTCCACGGCGACGTGGGCGGCCAGGTGGTTGACCCCGTACACCGGTTTCTCGGCCGCCAACGCGTAGCCCTTGGCGGCAGCCACGCCGACCAGCAGCGCACCGGCCAGTCCCGGGCCGGCGGTCACCGCGATCGCGTCGATGTCGGCCAGCGTCACCCCGGCCTCGTCCAGCGCCCGTTGCATGGTCGGCACGATGGCCTCCAGGTGGGCCCGGCTGGCCACCTCCGGCACCACGCCGCCGAACCGGGCATGCTCGGTGACGCTGGACGCCAGGGCGTCGGCCAGCAGGGTGTGCCCGCGTACGATGCCGACTCCGGTCTCGTCGCAGGAGGTCTCGATCCCGAGGATCAGCGGTTCGTCAGCCACTCTTCATCATCACCAGCGCGTCGGTGTTGCTCGGTTGGTAGTAGCCCCGGCGGATGCCGACCGGCTCGAAGTCGTACCCCGCGTAGAGCCGCTGGGCCGGGGCGTTGTCCACCGCCACCTCCAGCAGTATCCGGCCGATCCCCCGTCGGGCCGCCTCGGCCAGTAGCGCCTCCAGCAGCTGACGGCCGATGCCGCCGCGCTGGGCGTCCCGGCGTACGGCGATGTTCTGCACCCAGGCCTCGTCGGGCGGCTGTACGGCGAGGCCGGCGTATCCGGTCACGTCACCGGCGTCGTCCAACGCCACGAGGTAGTGGTGGCCGTTGGCCAACTCGTTCCAGAACATGGCCGCCGACCACTGCTCGACACCGAAGAGGTCGGCCTCGATGGCCAGTGTCTGGTCGATGTGCCACCAGCGGAACCGGGTCAGCTTCATGCCGTCGGCTCGCTGGCTGCTCGACGTCGGGCTCCACGTCGGGCTCGACGTCGCGTCACGGCAGGACCGGCTTACGGGTACTGGCCGCCACGGCATCCGGTCGGCGCAGGTAGAGCGGGGTCAGCCGCTCGCCGGGTGCACCGGCCAGGACCCGCTCGGCGGCCAGCTCGGCCAACGCGTACGCCGGGGGGTAGCCCGGCTCGGCCAGCAGCGGCAGGTCGAGCTGGGCGACGTAGCGCTGCGCACCCTCGCCGACCGCGACGTCGACCGACAGTTCCGCCGCTTGCTCGGCCGCTGCGGCCGGGGTGTCGACGTTCGGCCCGGCCAGCCGTTCCCCGGAGGTGTCGTACACCGCCCAGTAGATCTCCCGGCGTCGGGCGTCACTGGCGGCCAGTACCCGACCGGCACCGGCTGTCGCCCGGCCGAAGGCGTCGAGCGAGCAGACCCCGTACGTGGGGATCCCCAGTACCTGCCCCATGGTGGCGGCGGTGACCAGCCCCACCCGGAGTCCGGTGAACGGGCCCGGGCCGAGCCCGGCCACGATGGCCGTCAGATCGGTGGGACGCGCACCGGCCTCGGCCAGCACCGCGTCGACCTGGGGGGCGAGAAGTTCTCCGTGTGCCCGCGCGTCGACCGTCTGGCGCTGCGCACGTGGCGCGACGCCGTCGGTTGTAATCTCCACCAGCGCCGCTGTCACCGCTGGGGTCGACGAATCCACCACGAGTACGAGCACATGTGCACCCTAGCGGGACACCGACTACCGCCGGTCACGGCCTCGCCCGCTCGGCAGCCTGCCCGCATCGGTCACCGGGTGGCCGTAGCCGGGTCACCCGGTGACCGCAGCCGGGTCACCCGGTGACCGCAGCCGGGTCACGGAACGACCGTAGCCGGGTCACCGGACGACCGCAGTCGGGTCAAGGGACGACCACGACCGGGTCACCCGGTGACCGTGACCGACCCGCACAACCGATCGGCCGGCACAGCTACGGGAGCTGTGCCGGCCGAAGGTACCGGATGGCAGGGGCAGGTGCCCGGACTAGCTGGACTCGGCCTCACGCCGACGGCGCAGCACCAGGAGCAGTGCGCCGACGCCGACCAGGCCCGCGCCCACCGCGGCGATTCCGGCCACCGGCGCACCGGTGATCGGCAGGCCGCCGCCCTCACCCGGCACGGAGGTGCTCGGGCCCGGCGTTCCGCTGTCGGTCGGTCCCGGCGACGGGGTCCCCGGCGTGGGGGTGCCCGGGGTCGGGGTCCCCGTCGCGGGGGTGCCCGGCGTGCCCTCGCAGGCGTGGCTCAGGTTGAAAAACTTGGCGGTACCGGTGATCTCCGCGCTGCCGTCCTTGAGCGTCCATCCGGCCGGGGTGAACAGGTACGCGTGGATGGTCCGGCCACCGGCCTTGTAGAAGGCGTCCGGGTAGGCGTCCGTGGCATCCGGGATCTTGACCGAGACGGTCTGTCCGGACCCGGTCACGAAGTCGAGGTTCAGCTCGACGAAGTCGCCGGATGCGTTTCCTCCGGGCAGGACGAAGTGCCATCCGTCATGGTCCTTCGGACGACCTGCGAATCGCTCGTCGCCACACTTCTGCTCGGCGTCCCCAGCCGTGACATTGGTCTGGTGCAACGGGGTGGTCGAGTTCGCGAAGGCGGGCGACGAAGAAGCGGCAAGCGCACCGGCAATGCCGGCGGCGGTAACGATCGTGGCTGTCAGTCGACGCCTGAGCCCCTGGCTCATGGCTCTCCTCCAGTCGTCAAGGGGTAGTCGCCGATTATCCTGGTCAGCCGGCTTGCCATGTTGACATCGGCCGAACAGGCAGCATCGCCAGCCGGGTGATGAGGTTCGCCACGCCCCGAGGTCGCTTGTCGTCACCTGTCCCGAGGCGTGGCGTCAGGTTTCGGCGCGGGTCAGCCGGCCGACTTCTCCCAGTCGATAGTGGAGAGTCCAGCCTCGGTCAGCGCCTGGTTGGCGGCGCTGAACGGGCGGCTGCCGAGGAAGCCACGCGGATTCATCGGGCTCGGGTGGCCGGCCTCCAGCACCACGTGCGCCGGGTTGGTGATCAGGTCGCTCTTCTTGCGGGCATAGCCGCCCCAGAGCATGAACACGATGCGGTTGGACTGGGCGTCCAACGCCCGGATCGTCGCATCGGTGAACTCCTCCCAGCCCTTGTTGGCGTGCGAGCCGGGCTTGGCCTCACGGACCGTCAGCACCGCGTTGAGCAGCAACACACCCTGGGCGGCCCAACCGTCGAGGTTGCCGTTGCGCGGTTTCGGGGCCCCGACGTCCTCGCCCAACTCCTTGAAGACGTTGCGCAGCGACGGCGGAACCGCCACCCCGTCGCGGACGCTGAAGCTCAACCCGTGTGCCTGACCGGCCTTGTGGTAGGGATCCTGCCCGAGGATCAGCACCCGGCAGTCCTGCGGCGCACAGAGCCGGTACGCCGAGAACAGGTCCTCCTGCGGTGGGTAGACCGTCTGGGTGGCGTACTCGCCGGCGACGAAGTCACCGAGCGCGGCCGTACGGGCCGGGTCCAGGTGCGGGGTCAGGACCGCCCGCCACTCCGTCGGCAGCATTGCCAGCAGGTCGAGGGTCGGGGCGTCGTGGGGCATGGGCAACCTTTCCACCAGTGAGGGGCGATGCACCCAGACAACAACGGGTACGGACGCACTGTAGGCAACGGGTACGACAGCGGTCAGTTCGGGACGGGGTCAGTTCAGGACGGGTTCCAGTCCGGGGCGGACTTCGTTTCCAGGACCGGTTTCAGTCCAGGGCGGCGAGTCGCTGTGCCCAGTCTCCGCCCACCGGCACCAGCCCGACCTCCCGGGTGTCGTCGTCGTGCCGGTCGATGACGACCCGCAGGTGGGCGTCGCCGAGCTGCTCGACCAGGCCCTCACCCCACTCGACCACGGTGACCGACTCGTCCATCGAGGCATCCAGGTCGAGATCGTCGATCTCGGCCCGGGGGTTGGTGGCGTCCCCGAGGCGGTAGGCGTCGGCGTGCACCAGCGACACCTGACCGCCCCGGGCCGGATCCGGCCGGTGCACCCGGGCGATCACGAAGGTGGGTGAGGTGATGTCGCCGAGCACCCCGAGGCCGGCACCTATGCCCTGGGTCAGGGCGGTCTTGCCGGCACCGAGCGGTCCGGTGAGCACCAGCAGGTCCCCGGCCCGCAGCAACTGCCCGAGCCGGTGTCCGAACGCCCGGGTGTCCGCCACCGTCGGAAGCTTCACGACGACGCTCATCGGGTCAGCCCCGCCAGGAAGTCCACCAACGCCACGTTGACCTCGTCGGCGTGTTCGAGCATCACCACGTGCCCGCTGTCGGGCACCTTGACGAATTCGGCCTCGGGCAGCCGGCGCAGTATCTCTTCAGAGTGGGTGACCGGAGTGATCATGTCCTTTTCCCCGACGATGACCAGCGTGGGTGTGTCCCGCAGCGCGGCCAGGGCCGGGTAGCGGGCGTGCGTGTAGAGCGTACGCAGGTAGCGGGTCACCGTATCGGCCGAGGTACGCGAGTTCATCTCCTCCACGTAGGAGACCAGGGCGGGGCTGGGGCGTTCCGTGCCGAACCCGTAGCGGCGGGTGAGTAGCCAGGCCACGTTCGAGGAGGCCTTACGGGCCCGGTCGATCACGCTGCCGGTGAGCCGGGTCGTGTTCGTGACCACCGGCAGGAACGGCATTCCGACCCGACCGAAGATCGCCGGCAGGCCGAGCTTCGACTCCTCGATCCGGCCGCCCGAGGTGGCCATCAGCACCGTACCGACCACCCGGTCGTCGAACATCTCCGGATAACGCTCGGCGAACGCCATGATGGTCATGCCACCCATCGAATGCCCGACCAGCACCAACGGGCCGTCCGGCGTAACCCGGTCGATGACCGTCCGCAACGTCTCACCGAGCCGGGCGAGGTCGTACTCACCGGTCCTCAACCGGCCGGAGCGGCCGTGGCCCGGCTGGTCGTAGAAGACCATCCGGTGCTCCCCCAGTTCGGCCAACCCCTTGCGCTGGAAGTGGAACGTCCCCATGTCGAGGCAGAAGCCGTGTACGAAGACGATGGTCGGCCGACGCCCGCCCCTGGCGGTCGGCTCGACCACCTCCACGTGGATGTCGGTGCCGTCGGCCATCTCGATCTGGAACTCGTCGTCGCAGGGCTGCGGGCCGAAGGCCTCGTCGGCGTACCGGTCGGTGCCGGCGGCCTCGGCCTTGGAGCGTCGCACCAGGGCCCGTTCGGCGGCGACTCCCACCGCCGCACCCGCCGCCGCGACCCCGAGCACCGCACCGAAGATCCCGGCCACCTTGGCCACCCGGGAGTTCCTCGACCGTTCGACGGCTCCGGTCATCGGGACATCCCGTCGTAGACCCGGGCCACCCGTACGCCGCCGAACCGGGTGACGATCTCGTAGTTGATGGTGTCGGTCGCCTCGGCCCAGTCGTCGGCGGTCGGCTCACCGTTCACGCCACTGCCGAAGAGGATCGCCACGTCGCCGGCGGCCACCGGATCGTCGCCGCAGTCCACCACGATCTGGTCCATGCAGACCCGGCCAGCGACCGTACGGGCCCGGCCGGCAAGCTGCACCGGGCCCCGGTTGGAGGCGTGCCGGGGCACCCCGTCGGCGTAACCGAGTGGCACGACCGCAAGCGTGGTCTCCCGATCGGTGGTGTACGTATGCCCGTACGACACCCCGGTACCGGCGGGCACCCGCTTGACCTGGGTCACCCGGGCCTGGGCGGTCATCGCCGGGCGCAGCCCGTAACGCTGTCCCGGCACCGGTGACAGCCCGTAGCAGGCGATGCCGGGCCGGACCAGGTCGAAGTGGGTGTCCGGCCGGGTCAAAGTGGCCGCCGAGTTGGCCAGATGCCGGTAGCGGGGCCGGATGCCGAACCGTTCGGCCAGTTCCAGACCCTCGTGGAAGATCGCCAACTGGCGGTCGACGGTCGGGTGGCCGGGCGCGTCGGCGTAGGCGAAGTGGCTCCACACTCCGACCACCTCGGCCACCCCGTCGGCCTGCGCCTTTGCCGCGGCTTCGACCAGGGCGGGCCAGTCGTCCGGGGTCGCGCCCCCTCGGGCCAGCCCGGTATCGATCTTGAGGTGCACCCGGGCGGGTCGACCGACCTGCTGACCGGCGGAAACGATCTCAGCCAGTTGACCGGCGCCGGCCGCGCTCAGGTCGATCTCGGCCGCCACCCCTTCGTGCAGCGGCAGTCCCGGTGCCAGCAGCCAGGCCAGGACCGGCGCGGTGACGCCGGCCCGACGCAGGGTCAACGCCTCGTCCAGGGTGCAGACGCCGAGCCAACTCGCGCCAGCGTCCAGGGCGGCTCGGGCGGCGGGCAACATGCCGTGGCCGTACCCGTCGGCCTTCACCACCGCCATCAACTCAGCGCCGGTGCCAGCCCGCAACCGCGCCACATTCTCCCGGATCGCGTCAAGATCAACCCGCACCTCGGCCTGCCACATGACGTCAGCGTACTGACCTTCACCGGGCTCAGGCGGGCACCACCGCACGGAGCGCGTCGGCAACATCGGACGCGGTCACCGGCCCCCGCTCGGCCGCCTCCCGCCCGGCCAACCCGTGCAGGTACGCGGCGACCACCGCAGCCCGTTCCGCCGGCAACCCGGCCGCCAGCAGCGAGCCCAGCAGTCCGGCCCGCACGTCGCCGGTGCCGCCGGTGGCCAGCGCCGGTGTGCCGGTCGGGTTCACGAACGCCCGCCCGTCCGGGGCGGCGATCACCGTACGGTCGCCCTTGAGCAGGACCACCGCGTTCATCCAGGCAGCCAGTCGGAGCGCCGCGCCGACCCGGTCGCTGCCCGGCAACTCACCGGCCAGCCGGGCGAACTCCCGGTCGTGCGGCGTGATCACGATCGGGGCGTCCCGTTGGCGCAGCCGAGCCGCCGACGAACCATCGACCAGCAGGGTCAACGCGTCGGCGTCGAGCACCACCGGCACCGGTGCGGCCAGCACCGCCCGTAGCTCGTTCCGGGCCACCTCGTCGGTGCCCAGCCCGGAACCGCAGACCCAGGCCTGGACCCGGCCGGCCTCGGCCACCCGCTGGGTGGCGATCACGGACGGATGATGGTGCAGCACCTCGGCACGGGCACCACCGGCGTAGCGAACCAGCCCGGTCGGCCCGGCCAGCGCCCCACCCACCGACAGCACCGCCGCACCCGGGTACGTCGCCGAGCCGGTCGCGACGCCCACCACTCCCCGGCTGTACTTCTCCGAACTGGCCGCCAGTCTGGGCCACCAGTCGTCGACGTCCGCCCACTCGGTGACCTCCAGCGCGGGCGTCGCCCGCAGCCACGGGGTCAGCCCGATGTCGACCAACTCGACCTGCCCGGCCCGCTCGACCGCAGGTCCCACTGCCAACGCCGGCTTGAGACAGCCGAAGGTGACGGTCACGTCGGCCGTCACCGCGACCGGGGTCCCGTTGGACGATGCCGGCACGTCACCGGTGTCCACTTCGACACCGCTGGGGACGTCCACCGCGACCACCAGCGCGCGGCCCCCGGTGCGGGTACGCAGGCCGGCCAGCCCGGCCACCAACTGGGCGGCGGACTCCCTCAGGCCACCGGTTCCACCGATGCCGACGATGCCGTCGACGACGAGATCCGCCTGCGTCGGCAGGTCCTCGACGAGACGGCCACCGGCAGCCCGCAGTTCGGCGAGGCCACCCGGATGGATCCGCTCCGGGGCCAGCGGCAGCGCGCTGACCGCCGCCCCCCGACCGGCCAACAGCGCACCGGCGTAGAGGGCGTCGCCGCCGTTGTCCCCCGAGCCGACGAGCAGAAGTACCCGCGCGCCGTAGACGCCGCCCCGCTCGGACAGCAGCAGCGCACACCGGCGGGCAAGCCCGGTGGCCGCCCGCCGCATCAGCGTGTCCGGCGGCAGCGTCGCCAACATCGCCGTCTCCGCCGCCCGTACGTCGGTAGCCCGCCACACCGGCCTCATAGCGTCACCTCACCGCGCTCGCTCTTGTCCAGACTGCTCGGTCGACGTTGCGTTCGATCACGTTGTGGCCGTGGCGCTGGGTACCGGCCGTCCCGCTCCGGTCAGCTCTCCGCCACCACCATTGCCGAGGCGATGCCGCCGTCGTGCGACAACGACAGGTGCCACCGGTTGACGCCGCGTTCGGTCGCGGCGGCGGCAACGGTGCCGGACACGGTAAGCCATGGCCGGCCGTTCGGGTCGGCGACGATCTCACAGTCGTGCCAGCGCAGACCACTCGGCGCGCCGAGTGCCTTCGCCACCGCCTCCTTGGCCGCGAACCGGGCAGCCAGCGACTCCGGCGAACGGGGATGCCCCGAGCCGGTGAGCCGTTCCGCCTCGGTGAACAGGCGGTCGGCCAGCAGTGGAGTACGTTCCAGCGCTCGGGTGAACCGGTCCACCAGCACCACGTCGATGCCGACTGCCACGATCATCGCTTCACCCTAACCGTCACGACGACCGGATAGGTGAACGGCTTGTGGATCAGGAAGGGCCCCTTCCCACGCAACGAACGATGGAAAGCGGCCCTTCCCTACGTCACTCGACGGTGACGGACTTCGCCAGGTTGCGCGGCTGGTCCACGTCGTGGCCCCGGGCAGCGGCGATCTCGCAGGCGAACACCTGCAACGGAATGGTGGTCATCAACGGCGCCAGCAGGGTCGGGGTACGCGGCACGTAGATCACGTGATCGGCGTACGGCAGCACCGCCGTGTCGCCCTCCTCGGCGATCACGATGGTGCGGGCACCCCGGGCCCGTACCTCCTGGATGTTGGACACGATCTTGTCGTGCAACATCCCGCGACCGGCGGGCGAGGGCACCACGCAGACCACCGGCGTGCCCTGGTCGATCAGGGCGATCGGGCCGTGCTTGAGTTCACCTGCGGCGAAGCCCTCGGCATGCATGTACGCCAGTTCCTTGAGCTTCAGCGCCCCTTCCAGGGCGACCGGGTAGCCGACGTGCCGGCCGATGAAGAGTACGGTCGGCGCGGCCTTGAGGTCGCGGGCCAGTTGCCGGACCGGGTCGATGCCGGCCAGCAGTTCCCGGATCTTGTCCGGCACCTTGAGCAGCTGCTCGACGATCGCGCCGGCCTCGTCGGCGTACAGGTTGCCGCGCACCTGGGCCAGGTGCAGGCCGATCAGGTAGCAGGCGACGAGCTGGGTCAGGAACGCCTTGGTCGAGGCGACGGCGATCTCCGGACCGCCGTGGGTGTAGAGGACCGCGTCGGACTCCCGAGGGATGGTGGAGCCGTTGGTGTTGCAGATGGCCAACACCCGGGCCTTCTGCGCCTTGGCGTGGCGCAGCGCCATCAGGGTGTCCATCGTCTCGCCCGACTGGGAGATCGCCACGACCAGGGTGGACCGGTCCAGCACCGGGTCGCGGTAGCGGAACTCGCTGGCCAACTCGACCTCGCACGGGATCCGGGTCCAGTGCTCGATGGCGTACTTGGCCACCAGTCCGGAGTGGTACGCGGTGCCGCAGGCCACGATGAAGACCTTGTCGACGTCGCGCAGGTCCTGGTCGCTGAGGCGTACCTCGTCGAGCATGATCTCGCCGCTGTCGGTGAGCCGGCCGAGCAGGGTGTCGGCGATCGCCTGGGGCTGCTCGGCGATCTCCTTGAGCATGAAGTACTCGTGGCCCCCCTTCTCCGCAGCCGAGGAGTCCCAGTCGATGTGGAAGTCCTTGCCGGTGGCCGGCTGGCCGTCGAAGTCGGTGATCTCGATCGCGTCGCCGGTGATCAGCACCACCTGGTCCTGGCCCAGCTCGACCGCTTCCCGGGTGTGCTCGATGAACGCGGAGACGTCGCTGGCCAGGTAGTTCTCGCCCACGCCCCGGCCGACCACCAGCGGTGAGTTACGCCGGGCCCCGACCACCACACCGGGTAGTGCGGCATCCACGGCCAACAGGGTGAACGCGCCCTCCAAGCGCTGGCAGACCGACCGCATCGCCGCCGCCAGCAGTTGCGGTCCGTTCGCCTCCCCGGCGGTACGGAGCCTCGTCAGCTCGGCGGAGAGCAGGTGTGCCACACATTCGGTGTCGGTGTCGCTGGTGAACTGCACCCCGTCGGCTTCGAGTTCGGCCCGCAGCTTGGCGAAGTTCTCGATGATGCCGTTGTGGATGACGGCGACCCGCCCGTCCCGGGCAACGTGGGGGTGGGCGTTGCGGTCGGTGGGTCCGCCGTGGGTGGCCCACCGGGTGTGCCCGATGCCGGTCGTGCCGTCGCCGATCCCCATCGACGCCGTGCCCCCGTCCGACAGTCCGTCCGGGCCCGACCGCTCGGACAGTGCCTTCTCCAGGTTGGCGAGCTTGCCGGCGCGCTTCTCGGTCAGCAGTTCGTCTTCACAGACGACGGCCACTCCCGCCGAGTCGTAGCCCCGATACTCCAGCCGGCGCAATCCGTCCAGCACGATGCCCAACGCCGGCCGCGTGCCGGCGTAGCCCACGATTCCACACATAGCCGGAGCCTAACCTAGTTTCGCTCACCATGGGTGCTCGAAAGCCATAGAATCAATCAGCTGGTTTGCTTGATAGGGAGCTTCCGGGAACCAACCGGACCTAGCCCGCAGCCGGTCGACACCCGTCCGGAAGGGCATCCCGCGACATCACCAGGCCCACCAGGGTGCGGATCGCAAGCCGGGGTGCGCGTCATCGCAGCACGTCATTCACGAGGTCGGGGCAGGGTTCCACCAGGATGGGGCGATGGATCGAATTCTCGGTGAGGGGCACAGGGCCGATCACGCCCGTACGGACATTAACCCGGACCAACGGCGCACCCAGGTCGTTCCAGCCATGTTCGGTGGGTACCAGGATGTGTCGCGGGTCCTCCCACACCGGTCCGCCCGGAGCGGGGCCACCGGTCCGGCTGCCACCGGGCAGCTCCACCAGCCTGGGCGGCTCGGGGGCGGTGACATCGAACAGTGACAGCGCTGGCGGCGCGTACCGCCAGGTGTAGACGTGGGTGGCACCGGGCGCGAGGGCCGCCCCCGGCTTCACGGCCAACCGGTGTACGGCACCATCGGGCTGGACGAGCAGCAGTCCCGGTTCCCCGTCCGCGCCGAGCATGATGCCGGTGTACGGGTCGACCTGGAGCAGGTTGTACGGCATGGGCCGAGGGTCACCGCCCGGTAGCCAGCGGCACGTCCCACCACGTCCGTTGCGGAAGTAGACCGTGCCATCGTGTACCGCGATGACGGACAGGTGCGCCTCGTTCTCGTCCCACGGCATGGTCCGTCGAGCGCCGGTGGCGAGGTCGATCAGGTGCAGACGGCTCCGGGAACGCCGGCCGAGATGGGTCTCCACGGCCGCCAGCTGACTACCCGTCGGGTCGATGGCGGCCCTCCACCCCATGTTGGTGCCCAGCAGTTGGAACTCACCGTCGGGATGCACCAGGGCGATCTGGGTCGAGGTCATCAGTACGACCCCGTGCCGGCTCTGGACCGCCTGCCGGACCTGTGCACCCGGCCATCGGCCGAGCACCACCGGCCCGCCGTCACGCCACACCACCAGTTCGCCGCTGGCGGTCACCACGCCCGCCCGGGGCGGTACGTCTGATTGTCGTGGCACCTCTGGTTGCAGTGGTATGCCTGGTCGTGACGACGATCGCGGCTGGCCGGCGATCCCACTGTCGCCGGGTCGCACACTGCCCAGCCGTCGCCCCGGTCCAGTACGGTACGCGGCAGACGCGACGGTTCCCGTCCTGCCTGCCGGGGCCGGCTCGGCGACGACGGCTGACGCCGGGCGCAACATCGGCCCGGGACGAGCCGGTTGCTGGGATGCGGGTCGACGCGGGCATACGGTCAGTCGCATCGGCTGTCCCGGATCGTCGTGACCGGTGAACGGCTCCAGCAGCCCGACACTGACGGCATACCGGAGCACCTCGTCCACGGTGGTCGGTGAGGTGAGCAACCGGTCGGCGAGCCAGTCCACGGTGACGACCACCGAAGCCTCCTGCGCCCAGAGCAGCAGCAACACCAGGTCGGAGGCGGCGCGGCCGTACCGGCTGCGGTCGTCGCGGGCGTTGCTGTCATCGTCCACCGGCCGACGGCCACGTACGATCCACCTCGGCGGCTCGGGCTGGCCGTCGACCGGCCAGAACTGGAGGCGGTAGCTGTCTCCCTCGGTGGCGGGCCGGCGGGAGAACCGCACCCGGTAGATGCCCGGCTCTCCCAGCCGGAACTGGTCCCGCCCGCACCCACCGGCCACCATCGCCAGTCCGACCGTTCCGCCGGTGGCCATCGGTGTCTCCAACACCTCCACCCAGTCCGCCGTGTCCTGTTCCGGCGGGCTGTCGTGCACCTCCAGCCGAACCGCGTGGTACTGGTCCGTGGCTCGGCCGTCCAGCCAGCCGTCGCCGGCTCGGGCAACGGACCCGCACGGCGCGGCGTCCACCGCGTACTCCCCGAGCAACTCGCTCACCCGAACCCGCGCCGGCCCGTACGGCGTGGCGTCGCGCAGCAGGAACGTGCCGTACTCCGGCCAGTATTCGTGGTCCTCGAAACTGCGCAGCAGTGCCATCCGGCGCTCCACCCCGATGAACGACTTCACCTCATGAACGAAAAAGCGGGCACGACCCTATCGGCAGCGACCGACACGTTCCGTCGGGCCCGAGGTCGTCTACCGCCGCCGACAATGGCCGCGACATCGACATCGACATCGGCGTCGGCGTCGGCATCGGCATCGGCGTCGGCGTCGACCCGAACGACCGTTCGGCCCTAGGCTGACGGCGTGACGACACCCACCGACACCGATCCGCTGGTCCACCGGATGCGCCCGTTCGGCACGACGATCTTCGCCGAGATGTCGGCGCTGGCCGCCCGTACCGGCGCGGTCAACCTCGGACAGGGCTTTCCCGACACCGACGGCCCGGCCGAGATGCTGGCCGCCGCTGCGGAGGCGTTGCACTCCGGCCACAACCAGTACCCGCCCGGTCCGGGTATCCCTGCCCTGCGGCAGGCAGTCGCCGAACACCAGCGCCGATTCTGGGGGCTGGACTACGACCCGAACGGCGAGGTACTCGTCACCGCCGGTGCCACCGAGGCGATCGCAGCGGCGATCCTCGCCCTCTGCGAGCCGGGCGACGAGGTGATCTGCTTCGAGCCGTACTACGACTCGTACGCGGCCTCGATCGCCCTGGCCGGCGCGGTCCGCCGGCCGGTCACCCTGCACCCCACGGCCGCCGGCCGGTACGCCTTCGACCCGGCCGCCCTACGCGCCGCATTCGGTCCGCGTACCCGGCTGGTGCTGCTCAACTCGCCGCACAATCCGACCGGGAAGGTCTTCACCCGCGACGAGTTGACCCTGATCGCCGAGCTCTGCCAGGAACACGACGTGTACGCGGTCACCGACGAGGTCTACGAGCACCTCGTCTTCACCGATGCCGCCACCGCGCACGTTCCGTTGGCCACGTTGCCCGGGATGTGGGAGCGTACGTTGCGCATCTCGTCGGCGGGCAAGACCTTCTCCTGCACCGGCTGGAAGATCGGTTGGGCCAGTGGACCGGCGGCCCTGGTCTCCGCGGTGACCCGGGTCAAGCAGTTCCTCACCTTCGTCAACGGGGCACCGCTACAGCCGGCGGTGGCCGTGGCGCTGGCGCTGCCCGACGACTACTACAACGGGTTCCGCGCGGGCCTGCAGGCCCGACGGGACCAGCTCTCCGCCGGGCTGACCGCAGCCGGATTCGACGTACTGAACCCGGAGGGCACCTACTTCGTCACCGCCGACATCACCCGCCTCGGTGGCCGCGACGGGGTGGAGTTCTGCCGCTCGCTGCCCGAACGGTGTGGCGTCGTGGCCGTACCGACCCAGGTCTTCTACGACGACGTGACCGCCGGGCAACGCCTGGTGCGCTTCGCCTTCTGCAAGCGTCCGGAGGTGCTCGACGACGCGGTCGCCCGGCTGTCGACGATGCGACCGGTCGGATAGCCGCCCGTTTCCGCCCCGCCGATCGATCATCGACGCCGATAATATAGACAAAGTTCTACACTGGCGATCGAAACGACTCGTACGGGCGGAATAACCACGGGGGTGTCCGGATATGACAGTCGGCGAAACGAGCACTGCCAGCACGGTCAGGGAATCCCAGCTCAGCGGTTTCATCCGGCTGGCCCGGCTGAAATTCCTGCTCTACAACGTGCTCCCGGTGGGGCTCGGCGTGGCGGTGACCGTACACATGGGTCATCCGCTGGATCTCAAGTGGTACGTCGTCGCTCAGGTCTTCGCCTGGGTCGTCCACGTGATGACCCACTACTGCAACGAGTACTTCGACCTGGAGGCCGATCGGGCGAACGTCTACCACACACCGTGGACCGGCGGCAGTCGAGCGCTGGTGGACGGGTTGGTCGCACCGATGGTCTCGCTGGGTACGGCCTTCCTCCTCTGGGCCGGCGGCATGCTGCTGGTGGCGGCGATGCCGACCACCTCGGCCCGCGTACTGGGGGCCGTCACCCTGGCGCTGGCCTGGTTCTACACCGCACCACCGCTGCGCTTCAACTACCGGGGCCTGGGCGAACTCACGGTGGCGGCCATCCTCAACGGCCTGTGGCCGGTGGTCGCCGCACTCCTCCAGACGGACACGTTGCCACTGATGCTGTTGGCGATCCTGGCACCGACCGCGCTACTCCAGGTCGCCCGAATGATGATCATGAACTTGGGCGACCGGGTCTCCGACGAGTCCGTCGGCAAACGCACCATCCCCGTCATCATCGGCTACTCCCGGGCGATCACGATGATCATCGCCGCACAGGTGGTCGCGTACCTGATGCTCACCCTGTTCGCCGTGGTCGGCTGGGTGCCGTGGCTGGTGTGGGCGCCGATGGCTGCCACCGCTGCCCTGTCGGTCTGGCTGGTCCGTCAACTCCGCCGGGGCGCGATGCGCGACGTCATCCCGGAACGGATGACCCCGGTGGTTTTCTGGGCCTCCAACCATGTCTCCCTGATCGTGTGCGCCGCGATGGCCGGCGTCATCGCCGACAGCCTGGTACGCGGCCACGGCGGCACGGCACCCCTCATCCTGGCCGCAGTCCTGGCTGCGTACGGGCTGCTGTTCGGACACCGGCTCTGGCTGGCCAGCCGACGCTGAGCCACCCGCCGGAAGCCTCCCGCTTGACGACACGCGTCGGCGGGAGGCACAGGCGCTCCCGCGGGCACGGCCGATCGGGCTGGACGTCAGACAGTGCCGCCGCCAGCACCGGCCGCATCACGACCTGACATGAATCAAAGGTACGGCCCAGGCTCCACCGGTAGCTACTCAGCACGGGGGTCGACGGGTGTAACCGACCCTAGGCCGTGGGCGGGCTCGCGAGGCGTACCTCACCGGCGATCCGCTCTGCCACGGTCTGGGCGATCTCCACGGTCGCCGCCTCGACCATGACCCGGACCAGCGGTTCCGTGCCGGACGGGCGCAACAGCACCCGACCGGTCGTCCCCAACTCGGCCTCCGCCTGCTCGGTGGCGGCCAGCACCCCCGACGCGCCCGCGCCGACCGTACGGTCCCCGACCGGCACGTTGATCAGGACCTGGGGCAGCTTCGTCACCACGGCGGCCAGTTCCGCCAACGACTTCCCGGTCGCCGCCATCCGCGACATCAGGTGCAGACCGGTCAACACACCGTCGCCGGTGGTGGCGTACTCCGGCATCACGATGTGCCCGCTCTGCTCACCGCCGAGCGCCAGCCCGGAGGCCCGCAACTCCTCCAGCACGTACCGGTCACCGACCTTGGTCTCGACCAGCCGGATGCCCGCCTCGGACATGGCGATCCGCAGCCCGAGGTTGCTCATCACGGTGGCCACCAGGGTGTTCCCGGTCAGGGAACCGGCCTCCCGCATGGCCAGGGCGAGGATCGCCAGGATCTGGTCGCCGTCGACCTCGTCACCGGCGGCGGTCACCGCCACGCAGCGGTCCGCGTCACCGTCGTGAGCGATCCCGAGATGTGCCCCGTGCTCGACGACAGCGGCCCGGAGCGCGTCGATGTGGTTCGACCCACAGTCGTCGTTGATGTTGAGCCCGTCCGGCTCGGCGTGGATGGAGATCACCTCGGCGCCGGCCTCCTGGTAGGCGACCGGCGCCACCTCGGATGCCGCGCCGTTGGCGCAGTCGACGACGACCTTGAGCCCGTCGAGCCGGTGCGGCACGGTGCTCACGAGGTGCTGCACGTAGTGGTCGGCGCCATCGAGCAGATCATGCACCCGACCGACCCCGGCACCGGTGGGCCGATGCCAGGTGGCCGCGCTGTTGGCCTCGATCGCCGCCTCGATCTCCAACTCCACGTCGTCCGGCAGCTTGTGCCCGCCAGCGGCGAAGAGCTTGATCCCGTTGTCCGGCATCGGGTTGTGCGAGGCGGAGAGCATCACGCCGAGGTCGGCCTTGACCTCACCCACCAGGTAGGCAACCGCCGGGGTGGGCAGCACACCGACCCGCAGCACGTTCGCGCCGGCGCTGGCCAGACCGGCCACCACGGCTGATTCGAGCATCTCGCCGCTGGCCCGGGTGTCCCGGCCGACCACGGCCAACGGGGGGTGGCTGCGATCGGACTCGGCGAGTGTATGAGCCGCCGCCACGGCGACGGCCATAGCCAACTCGGGGGTCAGGTCCGCGTTTGCACGCCCCCGTACGCCATCAGTACCGAACAACCGACCCATGCGCGAAATACCTCCGGGAAAGCACGCCGATGGAGAAAGCGAAAACGGCCGGGACCGCCACCGCTTGAGGGGGAGGCGGACCCGGCCGTCTTTCAGACGTACAAGGTGTAGCTGATGATCAGCGCTTCGAGTACTGCGGGGCCTTACGGGCCTTCTTGAGACCGTACTTCTTGCTTTCCTTGACCCGGGCGTCCCGGGTGAGGAAGCCGGCCTTCTTGAGCGCCGGACGGTCGTCGCCGTCGTTGACGCAGAGGGCGCGGGCGATCGCCAGCCGCAGCGCACCGGCCTGGCCGGTGATGCCGCCGCCACGCAGGTTGGCGATGACGTCGAAGGTCTCGGCCTTCTCAGCGGTCACCAGCGGGTCCTTGATCAGCTGCTGGTGCACCTTGCTGGGGAAGTAGGCCTCCAGCTCACGGCCGTTGCAGGTGATCTTGCCGCTGCCGGGGACGATCCGGACCCGGACGATGGCCTCCTTGCGGCGGCCGACGGTCTGGATCGGGCGGTCGTTACGCGGGGCCCGCGGGGTGGGGGCGTCCGCGGCGGCCGGGTACTCGTCGAGGGCGATCGCAGTGGTCTCGGTCATGCTGCTTCCTTCGTCCGCGCTCACTGCGCGATCTGCTTGATCTCGAACGGCACCGGCTGCTGCGCGCCGTGCGGGTGCTCGGCGCCAGCGTAGACCTTCAGCTTCTTGATCAGCTTACGGCCGAGCTTGTTGTGGGGGAGCATGCCCTTGACGGCCAGCTCGATCGCCCGCTCCGGGCGCTTGGTCAGCAGCTCGTCGTAGCCGACCTGCTTCAGACCACCCGGGTATCCGGAGTGGCGGTAGGCGATCTTGGTCTGCCGCTTGTTGCCGGTCAGCGCAACCTTGCCCGCGTTCACGATGACAACGAAGTCACCAGTGTCGACGTGCGGCGCGAAAGTCGGCTTGTGCTTACCACGCAGCAACGTGGCAGCGTGGGTGGCCAGGCGGCCCAGCACGACATCAGAGGCGTCGATAACGTGCCACTGACGCTCGATCTCACCCGGCTTCGGGCTGTACGTACGCACAGGTCTAACCTTGTCTCGTCGGCGGTCTGGGGTCGGGCGCCGATCATAGGGGCGCACGAACGACCAAGCGTACCTGGTAGGGCACGCCGTCGGCTGTAGCACAACAGCAGGCAACGATACTCGCTTGCCAGTCACGGGGTCAAAACGGGGGGTCGGTCAACAGCCGACCGAAACGATCAAGAGATGACGATCGTCACGGCCGGTTCGGCCCCACGGCCGACCGCTCGGAGCGTACCCTGTCCGATTTCCGGCCGGCGAGCGCCCACCGGACAAGCTCCAACGCCACCCCGGCGGTGACCGCGATCCCGACCGCGATGGCCGGCACCCGCGCACCCACCAGATGCAACTGGAAGAAGTCCTGGAGGAACGGAACGGTCAGCACCGTTGCGAAGGCCAGCCCCATCGACGCCACCAGCAGGATCCGCCACCAGGTGTACGGGCGGGCGATGATCGCCACCGCCCAGAGCCCGACCAGGAACAGGGTGAGCGTGGCGACCGAGGTCTCGGCGGCCAGGTCGTCGACGTAGACCCCCCGGGCGACGAGGTACGAACTGATGGTCGCGACCGCCGCCACCACCCCGGCGGGTACGGCGAACCACAGCACCCGGCCGACGAAGCCGGACCGGGCCCGCTCGGTGTTCGGTGCCAGCGCCAGGAAGAACGCCGGGATGCCGATGGTCAGTGACGAGATCAGGGTGAGATGGCGGGGCAGGAACGGATAGGGCACCTGGCTGACCACAACGATGATCGCCAACAGCACCGAATAGACGGTCTTGGTGAGGAACAGGTTGGCGACCCGCTCGATGTTGCCGATCACCCGACGCCCCTCGGCCACCACGGCGGGCAGCGCGGAGAAGTTGTTGTCCAGCAGCACGATCTGTGCCACGGCCCGACTGGCCGGGCTGCCCGAACCCATGGCCACCCCGATGTCGGCATCCTTCAACGCGAGTACGTCGTTGACCCCGTCCCCGGTCATCGCCACCGTGTGTCCCCGCGCCTGTAGGGCGGCCACCAGTTCCCGTTTCTGCTGTGGTCCCACCCGACCGAAGACGGTGTTCCCCTCGGCCGCCTCGGCCAACTCAGCCGGTTCGGTGGGTAGTTCCCGGGCGTCGACCGGATGGTCGGCACCGGGCAGGCCTAGGCCACGGGCGACCGCACCCACCGATCGGGCGTTGTCGCCGGAGATCACCTTCACCGCGATCCCCTGGTCGGCGAAGTAGCGCAACGTGTCCGGGGCATCGTCGCGGAGCCGCTGGGCCAGCACCACCAACGCCACCGGGACGGCAACCTGTTCCTGGCGTACCAGCAGCAGCACCCGCAGCCCCCGGGCACCGAACCCGTCGGCCTCGGCCAGCACCGGGTGCCCGGCGGGCAGCAGTACGTCCGGGGCCCCCAGCCGCCAGACCGCGCTCTCCCCGTCCGGGTCCGTGAGGACGGCCCCGCTCCACTTGCGGGCGGAGGAGAACGGCATCCGCTCCCGGCTGGCCCAGCCCGCCGGCTCGGGATAGGCGTCGATGATGGCCGAGAGACTCGGGTTGGGCCGTTCGTCAGCCGCACCGAGCGCACCGAGCACCGCCGGCACCGGCACGTCCGGGTCGAGACAGCGGACCTCGGCCACCCGCATCGCGGCATCGGTCAACGTACCGGTCTTGTCCAGGCACACGACGCTGACCCGGGCCAGGCCCTCGATCGCCGGCAGTTCCTGTACCAGGCAGCGACGCTGACCGAGCCGGATCACCCCGACCGCGAAGGCCATCGAGGTCAGCAGGACCAGCCCCTCGGGCACCATCGGGACCAGACCGGCGACCATCCGCCGGACCGCCTCCGGCAGATCGTCCCGGTTGACCAGCCATTGGCTGGCGATCAGGGCGAATCCGGCCGGGATGATCAACCAGGTGACGAACCGCAGGATGGTGTCGAGGCCGGTACGCAGCTGCGAGTTGACCAGCGTGAAGCGGCTGGCTTCCTCGGCCAGCCGGGCAGCGTACGCGGCCCGACCGACCCGGGTGGCGGTGAAGGCACCGGTACCGGCCACCACGAAGCTTCCGGAGAGCACCTGGTCACCCGGCTTCTTGAGTACCGGGTCCGCCTCTCCGGTGAGCAGGGATTCGTCCACTTCCAGTTGGTCGGCCTCGGTGACCAGCCCGTCGACCACGATCTGGTCGCCCGGGCCGAGTTCGATCAGGTCGTCGAGCACGATCTCCGCGGCGGCCACCTCCGCGGCCAGCCCATCCCGCCGTACCACCGGGCGGGCCGCGCCCACGATCGCCAACCGGTCCAGGGTCCGTTTGGCCCGCAACTCCTGCACCACACCGATCAGGGTGTTGGCGATGATCACACCGCCGAAGAGCGCATCCTGGATCGGCGCCACCACGAGAATGACCACGAAGAGCACGCCCATGATGGCGTTGATCCGGGTGAACAGATTCGCCCGGACGATCTCCGACACGCTCCGTCCAGAGCGGACCGGCACGTCGTTGATCTGCCCGGCGGCGACCCGCTCGGCCACCTCCGCCGTACTGAGGCCGGCTCGCATTTTCAGCATGTGGATGAGGCTACGAAATGCCCTAGCCGCCCCGCTGCTCCCGATCGTCCTAGATCACCCCTGATTTTCGTCAGGGCTGCCCGCACCCGTGCTCAGGGTCGGTGCACCCCTGCGAACAGCGGTCCAGCGGGACCGGATCAGAGGTTCTGGATGATCCGCAGAGCCCGGGACACCCGGAACATGACGTCCGAGTCGGCCACGTCGACACACTCCGTGAACCACTTCTTCATCGGCGAGGAGAGCCGGTCGGGCATCACCACGAACGCACCCATCGGCACGGCGAGTGGGGAGTCCCGGAGGAGCTCCTCCTCGACGACCTCCGCGACGATCACGATCGGTACGTCGGTGCTGTTGTAGACGTCGGAACTGACTACCAGGCCGAGCCGCTCCCGGGCGCCTTCGATGCGCCAGATCTCGCCTCTACGCAGCACGCGCCCCGCCGAACATGGCGTCGTCGACCATCTCCCCCTCGCGTTCGTCGGCGAGCGCGGTGGCCTCCAGGTCGAACCCGGCGCTGCGGATCGCGGCGGCGTGGGCGGTGAAGACCTCACGCAGCGCCTTCTCCTGCGCGGCCTGGTTGATCCAGGCGGACAGCGACATGCCGTCCCGCTTGGCGAAGCGTCTGGCTTCCTCGATCGTGTCTTCCGAGAACGACAGGGTCACCTTGGCAGCCATGCCGGCCAGCCTACTCCTGGTATGACCCGTGGTCATCCCTCGATTCCTTCGGCGGTTCCCGGGAAAGCCAGCTTCCGCTCCCCCGACACACTGGGCAGCCGGCGGGGCTGTAGCAGGCCCGAAACACGCGGGACGCGACCGGGAAACCGTCTCCCAGCATGCTTGCGGACATGGCAGACAGTACGGGTGCCAGCCTGCGGAACCGGGCCATGTCGGTCGAGGTGCGCCCCCGGTCGGAACGCATCCTCGTCTGCCACCCGCTCGTCTGCCACCCGCTCGTCTGCCACCCGCTCGTCTGCCGCACGCTCGTCTGCCACCCGCTCACCTGCCAGCCGCCGGACCGGTTCGCCGATGTCCGGTGAACTCACCGGTTTCACCATCGGAATACCCGCCGACCGGGGACGCGACGAACTCGCCGCTCTGCTGGAACACCGAGGGGCCCGGGTGGTGGTCGCCCCGGCGCTGCGGATAGCGCCGCTGCTGGACGACACCCGGTTACGGGCGGCCACCCTGGCCTGCCTGAAGCGTCCACCCGACGTCCTGGTGGCCAGTACCGGGCTCGGAGTACGCGGTTGGCTGACGGCCGCCGAGGGCTGGGGGCTGGCCGGCCAACTGCGCTCTGCCCTCTCCCGGGCCTACATCGTGACCTGCGGCGCCCCGGCCGACGTCGCCGTACGGGCCACCGGGCTGGCAACCGGACGGATGCCAGCGACGCAGAGTTGCGACGAGGCGGTCGAACACCTCCGGAACCGGGGCGTGGCGGACCAGGTGGTCGCCGTACTACTGCACGGTGAACGACGTCCGGAATGCACCGCCATTTTGGAGACGGCCGGTGCGGAGCAGGTGATCGAGGTGTCGGTCTACCGGTGGGCTCCGGCGACCGACCCGGCCCCGCTGTCCCGCCTGGTCGACCTGGTGACCGGTCGGCTGGTGGACGCGGTCACGTTCACCTCCGCCCCTGCGGTCGACGCGCTCCTACAGGCCGCCGGCCCGCGGGTCGACGCGATGCTGGCAGCCCTGCGCAGGGACGTACTGGCGGCCGGGGTCGGGCCGGTCACCGCCGCACCGCTACGCCGGCACCAGGTGCCGGTGCTGGTGCCGGACCGGGCCCGGCTCGACGCGCTGGCGCGTACCCTCGCCGACGAACTCCCCACCCGTTCGGTCAGTGTCCGGGTCGCCGGTCACCAGCTGACCCTGCGCGGGCACGCCGCCGTCATCGACGGGGAGTTGCGCCCGCTGGCCCCCGCACCGATGGCGGTGCTCCGGGCCCTGGCCGGTACGCCCGGTCGGGTGCTGTCCCGGGCGGCGCTGCTACGTACCCTGCCGCGCGGTGCCGATGGACACGCCGTCGAGATGGCGGTCGCCCGGATCCGGGCCGGACTGCGTGCGCCCGGGGTCGTACAGACCGTGGTCAAACGCGGCTACCGGCTTGCCGTCGACTGAGGCGCACCGTTGCCCCGGGCGCGCCGTCCGACCGGGGCCTGTCGTCGACCGACGCGTTCGGTGGCCTGAACGGGCCGCGCCGGCCGTCCGACGAGGAGTCGGCCGACCGGCGCGGGCCTGGCAGTGTACGGGCGATCAGCCGACCGGGGTCGGGAAGCCCCGGCCGTGCTGCGCCTGCAGGGTGGCCATCGCGTGCTGCACCACGTTCACCAGCACCTGCTTGACCGACTCCCGATGCCGGGCATCGGTCAGGACGAGCGGGACGTGCGGCGCGATGGCCAGCGCCTCGCGCACCTCCTCCGCCTCGTACTGCGGCGCGCCGTCGAAGCGGTTCAGCGCCACGACGTACGGCAGGTTGCGGTTCTCGAAGTAGTCCAGCGGCGCGAAGGCGTCGGTGATCCGTCGCGTGTCGACCAGCACCGCAGCGCCCACCGCACCCCGGATGATCTCGTCCCACATGAACCAGAACCGGGTCTGCCCGGGGGTACCGAACAGATAGAGGATCAGGTCCTGGGCCATGGTGATCCGGCCGAAGTCCATGGCGACTGTGGTGGTCTGCTTGCCCGGCACCTTCGACGGATCGTCGATGCCGACACCTGCGGCGGTCATCACCGCCTCGGTGGTCAGCGGCGTGATCTCCGAGACGGCGCCGACCAGCGTCGTCTTGCCCACGCCGAACCCACCCGCAACAACAATCTTCGCGGAGGTGATCCCTCCGGTGCGGCGCGACCCGGCTGGGTCATAGCCTGCGAAGTCCACTTAGCACCCTCTCAAGCAGTTCCATCCGCTCCTCGTACGCCTCAGCGGGAGCGGCACTGTGCAGCGTCAGCAGGCTGTCGGCCACCATGTCGGCGACCAGCACCCGGGCGACTCCCAGCGGAAGCCGGGTGTATGCGGCGATCTCCGCCAGCGATTGCGCCCGGCCCTCGCAGACCGTGGCGATGCGGTGCTTGTCATGCCCGGCGAACCGGGACTCGTTTACCGCAGCCGGGCTCGCCGTGAGCACCGCCTCGATGGCGATGTCCTGACGAGGTTCGGTACGGCCACGGGTGACCGCATACGGTCGGACCAGCGCGCCACGCGGATCTTCACGACGTCTGTCCATGTACGGGCACCTCCTTCCGGTCGAATCGCGGCGTCACCAGCGTCAATCCAGGTTCAGCCCGTACTAGGGACGTACCACGGCTTCCCGGGGCAGCGGCACGAGGGCGGCGCCGACCCGTTCCACCAGCAGGGCCATCTCGTAGCCCACCTGCCCGACGTCACAGCTGCGGGCAGCCAGCACGGCCATGGAGGAGCCGTCGCTGATGGACATCAGGAACAGATAACCGCTGTCCATCTCGATCACGGTCTGTAGCACCCCGCCGGCACTGAACATCCGGGAGGCACCATCGGTGAGGCTCACCACGCCCGACGTGATCGCCGCCAACTGGTCGGCCCGGTCCTGCGGCAGGTCACGTGAGGAGGCAAGGAGCAGACCGTCAGCCGAAACCGCCACCACATGCGCGATTCCCGCCACACTGTCGGCGAAGTTGGTGAGCAGCCAACTCATGTCCTGCATCGCCGCTGGCCTGTTCATTCGCTCGTCTCCTTGGTTGAGTTGGTGCCGTTCGGGTCGCCGATGGCCGAGCGCCCACGCTGGACGCCACGGTGGTAGGCCGACAAGAGACCGCGCACCTGATCGGGCGTCCGTCGGGTGCGCTCCCGCTTGTCCTGCGGAGCGACCCCACCGGGCACCAACTGTGCTTGGGGAACCCGCTTGGGCAGACCGGAGCGGGTGGTGCCGGCCGCAGCCGGGTCAGCGGCCTGCGTGGCCCGGGCCCAGCCTTCGTCGGCTGCCGTCTGCCACACGTTCTCGCCCGACGCGGGGCGTTGCGGTGCCGGCTGGCTGACCGGGCTCGCCACCGGGCCGGCGGTC
>NZ_JBHTMP010000050.1:0-46415 GCF_042679305.1 Micromonospora sonneratiae
ACGACATCCTCGCCAAAGTCCAACTCGTTCAAACCAACATCAAGAAACTCGTGGCAAACAACTCAAAGTAAACCGATCAGGATCACGAAACACTAGGGGTTGGGCAACGACCTAACCCCCTTGCCGCGTTTGCCGTACCGTCGGCCTGGTGGAGGTGCTACTGCGGGGCGGTCCCGGTGCCGGCCAGGTGGTCAACGGCGGCAGTGAAACACTCGTGTGGCCTGCCTGCCTGTACGAGCGGACCCTGGAGTGGGAGCGGGTGGCCCGCCGGGAGTTGCGGGTGTACGCGCACCGGCCGGACTGCTGTGAGCCGTATGGGCGGGGCGCTGAGGACCGGTGCGAGTAACCGGATGTTCCGCACCGGGTTTGATGGAGACATCGCAACCTGCGAGGTACACCAGCGATGCCCGCACCGAAGAAGTACCCCGATGAGTTGCGTGAGCGTGCGACCCGGTTGGTCCCTGAGGCCCGCCGTGATCCAGCCAGCGCGGTAGGCGCGACGGCGACGCAGGGCCCGTTCGGTCTGCGTCGAGGCGGGGCCTCCCGGTGCGCGGGCGATGTGCTCGTCCAGCACCGATAGTGCCACGTTGCTCAGCAGTGGGGAGAGGATCGACCCTTGTGGGGTTCCGGTGTCGGTGTCTCGCAGCACACGGTCCTCACCGAGGATTCCCGCCTTGAGGAACGCCTTCACCAGTGCCAGGACGCGGTTGTCTGTGATCCGTTGCCGCACCCGGTCCATCAGCGCCGGGTGCGAAATCTCGTCGAAACAGGCCGTGATGTCGCCCTCCACGATCCACTCATACGATTTGGACGTGAAGTAGCGGACCTCGGCCACCGCATCATGGGCTCGCCGTCCGGGACGGAACCCGTAGCTGCACGGGTAGAAGTCCGTTTCCTAGATCGGTTCGAGCACCAGCTTCAAGGATTGCCTGGACCACCCGGTCGGTGATGGTGGCGATCCCCAACCGGCGGAACTTGCCGCCCGACTTGGGGATCATTCTCCCGCCATCTGACCTGCGTGTTCAACCTGAGATTGATCTTGCTCAAGGCGGTAAGTGGATCTTGTTCAAGGGTTACGCGCGTCGTCGGCATACGCCTTCCAGCCGCGCCCGTTTCCAATCCGGGGCTCGGATTTGTAATCCCCTAGTGTCAGCGCTCGTCGGCGGACGTGGCCCACACGCCCATGCCGAAGCCCAGTTCCACCGCCCCCGGTGACCGGCCCCAGCCGGCACCGGTCGGCCTGCTCCTTCCACGTACCCGCTTCCCACGCATGCCCCGACCGGAAGTGCCGGCCTGGCACGGGCTGTCCCCGAGCCACCTCGCCTACCTCATCCGCCGCTACACCCACGTCGGTGACGTGGTGCTCGACCTCGACGCGCACCCCGCCGCCATCGCCGCGAGCGCCTACCTGGACCGGGTACCGGCCCGGCTGTTCACCGGTCGCCACGGCCTGCACGTGCGGCTCCTGCCGCCCGCGCCCGAACGCCGGACACGCCACGCCCTGCGTCGTCCCGGCCCACGTGTCGACCTGATCCTGGCGACCTTGCCGAAGGGCGCGCAGCGCCTCACCCGGGACGACGCGGCCACAGCGATGAGCACCTGGCGGCCTCTGCTACGCCCCGGCGGGTTCCTGCTGGTCGGACTCACCGTGCCGCACCCGCAGCCGGGCGAGGTCAGCCTCCGCGCCACGGTCATCGCCGCCGCTCGCACCGCCGGACTCTTCTACCACCAGCACATTCCCGCCGTCCTCGTCCCGCTGCCCGAGCACGAGCCGCGCACCGCCCCGGAGCGCCCCGACGAGGCCGACGACGGCCGACGTCTGCGCGACGGCCGGCACCTGCCGGCCTTCCGAGACCTGCTCGTGTTCGCCACCACCGCCACCGGTGAGGAGAACGCCCGTGCCTGAGCCCCGCCTGCCGCTCCACACCTCCGAACCTCGCGACCTCGAACCGTCGTCCCCCGACACGTCTGACCTGGCCGCCCTGCTCGCCGAGGGCTACCTCGGTTCGGTCTGGCTCACCGGCCAGACCGCATCGCGCGACCTGCGGCGCGGCCGATACACCCCCGAGTCGCTGGCCCACCCCGGCAAGATGCTGCCGACCATCCCCCGGTACACCATCCGCACCTACACCAACCCCGGTGACATCGTGCTCGACCCCATGGCCGGCATCGGTACCACCGTCATCGAGGCCATGCACCTCGGCCGTCACGGCGTCGGCGTCGAGTACGAAGCTGAATGGGTCGGCAAGGCAGCCGACAACATCCGCCACACCATCGCGGCCGGGGCACCGGGCCGGGGCGAGATCTACCACGGCGACTCGACCGTGCTGCCGTCCCTGCTACCGGCAAGCCTGCACGGGCGAGTCTCTCTGGCCATCACCTCGCCGCCGTACGGGCCATCCACCCACGGCCACGTCCGCACCCCCGGACCGAGACGCGGCAAGGTCCGCAAGATCCACCACAAGTACGGCGGCGTGGACAACCTCGCCTACCGCAGCCCCGGCGAGCTGGCCGACGGCTTCACCGCGATCCTCGCCGGATGCCGCCAACTCCTGCGTCCCGGCGGACACGTCGTCGTCACCGCCCGGCCCTACCGCCGTCACCGCGAACTCATCGACATCCCCGGCATGGTCGTCGCCGCCGGCATCAACGCCGGCCTCGAACTGGTCGAGGAATGCATCGCCCTCATCTGCGGCGTCCGCGACGGCGTGATCATCCCCCGGGCCTCGTTCTTCCAGCAGAAGAACACCCGAGACGCCATCTCCACCGGCGACCCTCAATGGCTCGTCCAGCACGAAGACGTGGTGATTTTCAGGGGTTCCCGCTGATGAATGACCGCCCGCAGGACGAACCAGCCTACACGAACGCGACAAAACCCACACCAACGGTCGAGTTTCGTACCGAACCGGAGCTGACCGACACCGTGGCCCGCGCCCTGTTGACCTTGCTGCAACGCTCGTCAGTCAACCGTCGTCAAGGTCCGGGCGAGTCCGCCGACGCTTGATCCCTTCATGCCAGTATGCGTGGATCCGTGCAACAGCGCGTCCGCCGGCCACCCAACCCTGGGACGGCCGGTGGACGCGTACCTACTACACCCGGAAGGCACGTTCCGTGACCATCGACGTACCCCGCATCGAAGAGCCTGCCGCCGCCCTGCTCGCCCACCACAAATACCAGCGTTTCGCGTTCTACGGCCGCGTCTCCACAGAGGACCAACAGGATCCAGTGGCGTCGAGGAACTGGCAGCTCACCCGCGCTACCAGCCTCATCGAACCGGCGGGCGGCATTATCGTCACCGAGTTCTTCGACGTCGGCCTGTCCCGTTCCCTGCCGTGGAAGCGTAGGCCCCGCGCCGCCCGGGTGCTCGACGCCCTCGCTGACCCGAACCGTGGGTTCGACGCGGTCGTGATCGGTGAGCCCCAACGCGCGTTCTACGGCAACCAGTACAGCCTGACCATGCCCGTCTTTTCGCACTACGGCGTCGGCCTGTGGGTGCCCGAGGTCGGCGGCGCGATCGACCCCGAGTCCGAAGCCCACGACCTGATCATGAGCGTGTTCGGCGGCATGTCCAAGGGCGAGCGAACCCGCGTGAAGGTCCGTGTGCGCACGGCGATGACCTCGCAGGCGAAGATCGAGGGCCGGTTCCTCGGTGGGCGCCCGCCGTACGGCTACCGCCTCGCCGACGCCGGGCCGCACCCGAACCCGGGCAAGGCCGCTGACGGCCGTCGCCTGCATAAGCTGGAACCCGACCCGGCCACCGCGCCCGTTGTCCGGCGAATCTTCGCCATGTACCTCGCCAACAACGGCTACTTCGCCATCGCCGAGGCACTCACCCGCGACGGCATACCTTCCCCATCGGCCGCCGACCCCGCCCGCAACCCCCACCGCACCGGCGAAGGCTGGGCCAAGAGCGCCGTCAAAAACATCCTGTCCAACCCCCGCTACACCGGCCGCCAGGTGTGGAACAAACAGCGCAAGGACGAAGTACTACTCGATGTCAATGACGTCGCACTTGGCTACGAAACCCGGATGCGCTGGAACGACAAGGACTCCTGGGTGTGGTCCGACATAATCGCGCATCCGCCGCTTGTCACCGTCAACGACTTCGAGCTGGTTCAAACGATCATGGCGGCCAACGGCCGGGGCCGCACCGGCACCCGACAACGGAAGGTGCGCCACCACTACGTGCTTCGCGGTCTCATGCTCTGCGGGCTGTGCGGACGCAAAATGCAGAGCCACCAGGCACACGAAGTCGCCTACTACCGATGCCGCTACCCCAACGAGTACGCCCTCGCCAACCACGTCCAGCACCCACGCAACGTCTACGTCGCGGAACGAGACATCGTCCCCGCGCTCGACAGCTGGCTCCTCAAGGTGTTCGCCCCGCACCGGCTAACCGATACGATCCGCCGACTCCACGCCGCCCAACCCGACGCCGGACATGGTGGCACCGTCGCGCCGGAGATCGCCGCCGCAAACAAGATCATTGCCATGTGCGACGCCAAACTCGTTCAGTACCGCGCCATCGCAGACGCCGGAGGCGACCCCGCCACCGTCGCAACCTGGATGACCGAGGTCAACGCCCAACGCGCCGCCGCCGTCGCCCAACGCGACAAAGCAGCAGCACAAAAACACACTTCCCGTCGCCTCGCCGAGGACGATATCCGACGCCTCGTCGGCAGCTTCGATGACATCCGCAACACCTTGCGTGACGCCCGTAATGAGGGCAAAAGCAACGTCTACCGCGAACTACGGCTCGCCCTCACTTACGACCCTGGTCAAAACAAAATCAGCGTCGAGGCTACGCCTGACGCTGATTACTGTGGGGTAACTGTACGTGTCCGAGGGGGGACTTGAACCCCCACGCCCTATACGGGCACTAGCACCTCAAGCTAGCGCGTCTGCCATTCCGCCACCCGGACCTGCCTGTCTAACCCTACCCTGTGCCTCCGAACGATTTCTCGCCCGTCGGCACCCTCTCGGGCCGCACGGAGGATTACTGTACACGGCCCTCGTGGATCATGCACAACGCCCGGTCCCGGCCCTGCCTCAGTGTGTCTTCAGCCAGGTCAACTTGCCGGCGCCTGTCCCTGTACGACTCGAGAAACAGCAGGTGAGGCCGGGGGTACCGCACCTTGATCGAGGCGCAGGTCTCGGCGGGCGGACCGGGCCCTGCCGCCCGCCGTACGGTCGCCCGGAGCGCTGGTTCGAGGGTGGGTCGTCTGGGTGGGCGGGGCGGTGGCCGAGGAGGAGCCCGGCCGCCGCCACCGGTCGCCGCGTACGGCGAAATGCCTAGTATGTGACCTTCACTTGCATCTTGCCCCAAGTGAGCTTGCCGACGACGCCGTCAGCGGTCAGGCCCTGCATCCGCTGGTACCAGCGGACCCCGGCTTCGGTCTTGCTGCCGAACTTCCCGTCGGGCTTGCCGCACCGTCGCTCGCCGATGAAGCGCTGGACGAAGGCGACGTCCTCGCCGGTCATGTCGCGGCGCAGCGTACGGGAGCCGGGCTGGCGCTTGGCGGGGGAGGAGATGGGTACCGGGGCGGCTGTCGCCGCACGCAGGGCCGTCAGGGTCTTCGATCCGACCACGCCGTCGACGGTGAGCTTCTTCGACTTCTGGAACGTACGTACCCAGGCTTCGGTTTTGCTTCCGTAGGCTCCGTCGACGGTGAGCTTGGCGCCCAGCTTGTTCGCCAGGATCTGGAACTCCCGTACGTCGCTGCCGGTGCAGCCGTTGCTCAGGGTGCGATCGCCCAACTTCGGTACCTGTGCCGTGGCGATGCCCCAGGACCTGGTGCTCTTCTCCTGGGCCGAGCTGTGCCCGATGCTGACGTGCAGGTGCTTGTCGTGTGGGTTGGAGCCGGTGTACCGCGCGGACTTGAATCCCCGGGACCGACTCCAGATCGTCCGGTTGAAGATCACGTACTCGGTCGACGGGTGGGCGATGCACTTACGGATCACCAGCGACGGATCGATGCCGTCCTTGTCGACGTCGAGCGCGTTGACGGACCGGTTGTCCTTGTCCGGGTTGTGGTCCGACTTCCTGTTCTGGTGGGCGGCATCGCCGATCCAGCCGTCGGAGGCGCGGTCACGCTTCGGCCAGCGCGCGTTGATCTCGTCGCGCAGCAGCTTCAGGGCCGGTGCCAGGTGTACCGCCGGGACGAGGCCGGGCAGGAGGCTCGTCTGACCGTCGTCCGGTGCCTCCTCGTCCAGCCCCAGGTCGTACTCGACCTCCTCTCCGATCATGGTGCCCGCATCGTCGTCCTCGTCGGAGTGGGCGACCTCGGGTTCATCGACGCCGGGTGCGGGGTTCATACGTTCCTCCATGGTGGTTGCGGTTCGATCCCGGAACGGGGGCCCGGTCGAGAGTCGGGGTGGCTGTCGTCGACCGACCTCGCCGGCCACCGCAGGGCGTGTCCGGCTGCTACGAGGTGTGTCCGGCCACTGCGAGGTGGTGGTACGCGACATCCGCCGCCGGTTCCGGGTTGGGTGCCGGTCTCGACGACTGTCGACCGGGCTTGGAAAGCGGTTCTGTGAACCTGTCGAAAGGGTGATCCACCGAATTCCCCGTCGACAAGTAGCAGTCGGATTCCTTGCATCAGACCTGTCGGTCAGGCCGACCGCCGGCACCTGATCCGGCGAGGCCGCCGATGCGTTGGGCTGATGGTTGCCCCCCGATGAGGTGAAGTCCGCCGTCTTTCGCACGAGTCCACTGTCGAGGGTGCTCGTCACCGGCGGACGATGTCGTGTCAACCGGTTTGACCGCTGCCAGGGTGTCGTCCGTCACTCGTTCGCCCCCGCCACGAACGGCCTGTGAGCTGCGACTCAGCCTGTCCCAGGATGATGTCGGAAAGCTTCAACCGCTTGACCTGCGGCGGAAATTACCTTCCTGACCGTTTGTCTAAATCGGATAGTCGGGATCTTGCCAGGAAGAATGCCGAATCGTCCTGCCGGTCGCGCCGACCCGGCAGTCGATCAGCGCATTGTGGTACCGGTTGTCCAACGGGCAGCTGAAAAGATCTCGGCTTTCGCGCGATGCTGTCCGATCTCGTCTTCGCCTTCAATTGGGCTCCTGAAAAGTGGAGAACCTTGGAGTGGGTGGCGCGTGATCGGATCCGATGCGAAGGAAGCCTCAACCAGGAGCGCCCCGGGCGCGGCCGGTGCGGGCAGCTCGAATCTCTTGTGGAGGGTGGCATGAGCTGGCAGCCACGTCCGCTGGCCAGCCTGCCCCTGGTGCTGGCCGGTCCGCTGTTGCGGCGGGTCGACAACACGTCGGTCACCGTCTGGTTGGCGCTGCGCGAGGCACGCAAGGCGACCCTTCGGGTGTACGCCTCGGACGCCGACGGTGCCGGAGTCGACCAGGTCCTGGTGGGTACGCGTAACTCGGTTCAGGTGGCCGTGAACTGCCACCTGGTGGCGGTCACCGCGACGGGTACCGCCCCGCTGACCGCCGGCACCCTCTACCGGTACGACGTGTTCTTCGGCGACCCGGGTGACGAGACGGTGCCCGTACCGGCCACGGAAGCGCGGTTGTACAGCGAGAACGTGGTCGCCGCCACGCAGGCTGCCGCCCGGGCCGCCGTCACCTACGCCGGCACCGGAGCACCGAGCCTGCCGAGCTTCGCCACGCCGCCGGCCGACCTCAACCTGCTGCGCATCGTGCACTCGTCCAGCCGGAAGCCGCACGGCGGAGGCGAGGACGCCCTGGCGATCCTCGACGAGATCCTGCGTACCGATGTAGCCGACCCGGCGGCCCGACCACAACAACTGGTGCTCACCGGCAGCCAGATCTACGCCGACGACGTCGCCGACCCGGTCCTTGCCGTCATCAGGGAGATCGTCCCGACGCTCGGGGCCGACATCGAGACGCTGCCCGGCGTCGTGGACGCCACCGATCCCCAACTGTGGCCCGGCCGCCGTCAGGAACTGGTCGCGACCTCGGCTGGCCTCACCGCCCCGGCAGCCAAGAGCCATCTGCTGTCGCTGGCCGAGTTCTGGGCGATGCACCTGCTGGTCTGGTCCGACGTCCTCTGGCCGGAGGCGCTACCGGAGTTCGCCGACGTCTACCCGGACGACCACGCGCTGCTGGAGCGCCTACCGCTCGACATGAAGCTGTCCGAGACGTGGGAGACACTGACCGGGTACGGCCCGGCATCGGATCGGCGCGACGCGTTCCTCGACGAGCGCGCGGCCGTCGAGGAGTTCAAGACCAGCGTCGGTGCGGTACGTCGGGTGCTGGCCAACACCCCCACCTACATGACGCTGGGCGAGCACGAGGTCAGCGAGGACTGGTACTCGACCCAGGCCTGGACGGAGAAGGCGCTGGCCACCACCGGAACCGCCAGTGGACTCGGTCGCCGGGTGATCCAGAACGCGCTGACCGCGTACGCACTGTGCCAGGCATGGGGGAACACCCCGGAGCGGTTCGCCGCCACCGGCCCGGCCGGTGAACACGGACGGCAACTGCTGGCCGCCGTTGCCGCGTGGGACGGCACCGAGAACGCGCAAGCGGCCACCATCCGAGCCCGGGTCGGCCTGCCCACCGGCTTCAACAGCGGCGTGCCGGTACGCCCGGCAGAGGCGCTGAAGTGGCACTACGACGTCCGGTGGGCCGGTCACCAGCTCATCGTGCTGGACACCCGTACCACCCGGGTCTTCGTCGGCGGCAAGGAGGATCCGCCCGCCCTGCTGTGGGGGGACGCGGCGATGAAGGAACAGGTCGCCGACCCGCCGGACCTCGGACCAGAGGCGGCCACCTTCGTGGTCTCGGCCGCGCCGGTGGTCGGCTATCCGTTCCTCTCCGACGACGTGCAGAAGCTGCTCGGCAGATATCACCGGGGTCGGGCCAGCGCGGACGTCGAGGCATGGGGACGGCAACGCGCCGCGTACGAGAAGTTGCTGTCCAGGTTGTTGACCCGGGCGACCCCGCAGGAGGGTGTCCGCCGCCAGCGGATCATCCTGCTCTCCGGCGAGGTGGGCTACGGCTTCGCCGCCCGACTGCGATACCAGGGCGCGAAACCGTTCCGGGCGGTCACGCCGGGGCAGACCCGTGGAGTGATCGCGCAGTTCGTCTCCAGCGCGGCCAAGAACGAGGACGGACTGACCCTGTTCCTGCACGGCACCGGCTTCGACGTCACCGCCGACGCGCTGCCCCGGAGCCGCCGCATCGGCTGGGAGAACCCGGGCGGCGGCCAACTCGAGGTGGGTACGGAGATCGTCCAGACGCGCTTCGGCGGGGCGACGAGCGTCCCGTGGCGGGTGAGCGGTTCCCCGGCGACGGCGGAACCGAAGCCGCTGCGTACGGTGACCCGCACCCCGGACTGGTCCTACGACCTGACCTTCGTCAAGCACGACGCGGCGGACCCGACGATTCCGCCCCGGCCGGGGACGCCCCGGCCGGTCTTCCCGCCGACCGGGGACCGGTCGGCGGCGCTCGGGCAGTACCTGGCCGCCGCCGAGAACCACGACGACTACCTGGGAAAGTGGGGCGACGGCAAGGAGGTGGTGGGCCACGCCAACATTGGCGAGGTCACGCTCTCCTGGCAGCCGGGCGAGGCCAAGAAGGCGGTCCAGACGCTGTGGTGGCGCATTCCCGAGGCGGGCTCCGCGGCACCGCTGACCCGGTGTGTCGTGGACCTGTCGACCCGGGCGGTCAGCCCACCGCGTGACCCGGAGCACCTTGCCCTCATGACCGAGCGGGCCGATGCCGAGGACAGCGAACCGGCCATCAACCCCGCCGCCGACACCTGGGTCTACTGGCGCGCCGGTGGCACCACGCAACGGCTCCGCGGCGGCACCGATGGCTACCTGTACACCAGCACCGTCGCGAACTCCGCGGATCCCTGGGACTACACCGAGGCGTTCAAGCCGGCTGCCGGCACCACTGCCGAGGTCGCCTACAGCACCGGGGCGCGCCCGTTGCCGGATGCACAGCTGACCACCGAGGGCCTGTTCCAGCAGTGCAGCGTGCCCGCCGTACCGCCGGCCGGGGCCGAGCGGCCGAGGTCGGTCACCGTACCCGGCCGTCTGCTGCGGCTGGTCGCCCCGGAGGAACTGGCACTGTGGCCGGTGCTGTGGGAGCTGCCCGAGGAGTATTCGACCGCTGGACTCAACCAGGGTGCTGCGGTGTGGAACAACCCGGCGGCGAACCCGAGCGGGATGACCGTCAACGAGGGGGCGGCACCACCGGCCGTACCCGCCGAGCACCGGCCCCGGGAGCGGGGACTACGGGTCGAGGGGGAGGTGGACGGTGCCGCCACCGAGGTACGGCTGCGGCTACGGTCCGCCGCCGGTACCGATCTCACGCTGCGTACCGGTATTGCCGCCGACGCGCCCACCACCACGGAGCTGACCGCCGAACTGGGACCGGTCACGGCCGGCGTACGCAAGTTCACCGCGACCGTGTTCCTGGCCGACGCCGCTGCGGCATTCGGTCGGGTGGAGGTGGTCACGACCGCGGTGGGGCCGGCGGTTCCGCACGTCGACTCGTTCACCGTCCACCTGTGTGGCGCGCAACTGGCCCTGGTCGACGACCCGGAGCCGGCCGTGCGCGGCCCGCTGCTCGGTGCGGCGGACGAACGGGTGGTCGTGGACTTCCAACGCTCGCCGCAGGCCGCCCCCGCCGCCAACAACCTCAATGCACTGTCCCAGCAGACGCGGGTTCGCCGGATGGTCCGCTACTCGATCCGTAGCCGCCGCCGGCCGATGGTCGCCGGCGGAGACGACCTCCTGCAACCGCAGATGCCGATGTGGATGGGCGAGGTGCAGTTCGTCGGGGTCGCCGGGGACCAGTTGCAGGATCTGCTGCGCCGCCGGTACGCCCGCCGGGCGGTGGCCGACCCGCCGGACCCGGCGGTTTCGCCGCCCACGCCGCGGCAGCTGCGCATCGACTGGGACTGGCGACTGGGGTTGAGCTGGGATGGCCCGGACTCCAACTCCGGCGCCTTTCCCGACCCGATGCCCCGTCCGGCGGTCAGCCACTCCTACGCCCTGGACTTGACCGCCAACCCGATCGCGTTGCTGCACTACGGCGAGCGGGGACAGTTCACCGACGCCAACGGAGCGGACCTGACGCTGGACGACCAGGGTCGACTGCCGAACGCGTTCAACCCGGCCCCGACCCGGATCTCGTTCCCGGCCGACGATCGCCGGCTACCGGCGGTGGTGGTGACCGGGCAACAGCGACCGTGGGGGCGGGCGACCGGTGCCGTACCACGTCCGACGCTGGTGCTGGAGTTCCAGCCGGCGGTGACGGTGGCCGATGCCACTGCGGCCGGTGGTCGGCGGGAGGCCATCCGTGGTGGTAACGGGGAACTGCGGGTGCCGGCGCTGCGCTTCGACCGACAGCCGCTGGACCCGGGCCTGGTGGCCGATGACGAGGGGACGCTCGTGTCGCCCCCGGCCGCCGTGCCCCTGCTGCGGTTGCCGGGCTTCCGGGTGATCGGCGAGGATCCCACGCCGAATGCCGACATCGAGGCCGTGATCCTGGCCCTGGTGGACGAGTACTACACCGACCACCAGACCGTGCCGTCGGTCAACATCCTGAGCCAGGAGTGCTGGCGGCAGACGGTTCTGCTGATCTTCACGCACGAGAGCGGTATCCGGGGCGGCTACAGCCAGTTCGACAGCCGGGCCTCGGCCCGCCGCCGCTGGTCCCGGCAGGGCGGGGCCTGGGCGTACGGCAACGAGAAGGAGATGCCGCTGTTCGGCCCGCCGCACGGCTACGGCATCGGCCAGCTCGACGACATCTTCAACCGGGGAGCCAATCCCGACGAGGTCTGGAGTTGGTTGGAGAACATCCGCAGTGGCATCCGTCTGCTGATGGAGGAAAAAGCCGGTCTGGCCTACAACATGGTCGACGACCACCTGCCCAACCCGATCGACCAGCGCACCCGCGCGGTGTTCCAGCGTGAGGTGGTGCGCCGCTACAACGGCGGGCGGGAATTCCGCTGGATCGATGACGAATGGAAGATCCGCCCGCACCTGCAGTACGCCATCCCGTTGAGTGGCAACAACCCGAACTCCGGTCCACCGTCGGGTCCCCACCCCAACATGCGCTACCCGAACCAGGTGTTGAACACCAACATCACCTACTTCACCAACGCCGCCGGTGCACCGCACGTAGCCGACGCGGCCGCCACGGTGTACCCCTGGCCGATCGACTTCACCGAGGACGACTATGGACCGGAGACGGCATGACCGACCAACTGACCGGCGCTGACAACGGGAACTTCCAGGCGCAACTGCTCGGCGAGGTCGAGTCGATACTGTCCCCGATCACCATGGCCGCCACCAGTCCGTGGCGTCGAACCCAGATCCTCGACGCGCTCGGCTGGGACCTCGCCGCGCTGGCCGGCATGCCGGCCGAGGAGTTCGAACAGTGGCTGGCCTCCTGCGCCGAGGCCGTAGCGGGCATCCGCAACCTGGTCGAACAGGGACCACCGGAGACCCTCGACGACCTGACCTCCGCCCTGGACACCGCCGCCGCAGCGGTGGAGGCGGTCAGCGGCCTGCCGCCGGCGTTGGCCGCCGGGGGCGCGAACCTTCCGCCGGTCGACGTACTGGCCCGGGACCTGGTCACCTTCCTCACCGTCAACTACCTGCAACGCCAGCACCCGGTGGCGTACCAGGTGGCGATCCTGCTGGGGCTGGTCACCCCGGCCGGGGAGACACCGGTGAGCCCGCCGATGCCGGACGACGGCACCCCGGTACGGCTGCCCCGGTCCCGGCCCGAACTGCACCTGGACCGGATCGGTGACCTGCTGCGCGACCCGGTCGGCACACTGCGGGCCGAGTACTTCCCGGACGGGCTGGCCACCACCGCCGCAGCGGACGCCGCCTCGGCCAAACTGTTCCCCCGGATCGCCGCCGTACTCAAGGAACTCGGCGTGCCCGCGCTGTACGGCGTCAACCCCGCCGACGGACCGGATCTCGGCCCGGTGGGTACCGCGCTGGCCCGGAACATGCTCACCGTCGCCGCCCCGATCCGGATCGGCGACGCCCAGGTCACCGTCGGCGCGACGGCCGCGCTGTCCGCCGCCGACCAGGGCAACCTGGGCCTGGTCCTGGGGCTGCGGGGTGCCCTGGAACTTGAGCGGATCATCGCCGGCTGGGCGTTCCAGTTGGCGGTCTCCGGCGCGGCCGGCGGGTTCGCGATCGGCCCGGACGGGCTGACCCTGCCGGAGGGCCTGGCGGGCATGGTTCGCGTCGCCCTCACCGCCGACCGGGTGCCCGACGAGACCGGTGTGGCCCTACGGATAGGCAGCGCCACCGGAACCCGGCTGGAGGTACAGGGGCTCCGGCTGGGCATCGGCGCTGCCCTCGGGGGCGGCCTGGACGACATCGAGTTGTCGATCTCCGCAGCCCGGGCGGCCCTGGTGGTCGCCCCGGGCGACGGTGACGGGTTCCTCGCCCAGGTCCTGCCCGCCGACGGGCTACGGGCCGAGTTCGAACTCGCGTTGACCTGGTCACTGCGCAAGGGGCTGACCTTCCGGGGCGGGGCCGGGCTCGACGTCGACCTGCCGCTGCACGTCACCGCCGGGCCGATCGAGGTCTTCGGGGTGCACGCCGCCCTCGGTGCCGGCGAGAACGGGCTGTCCGCCGCCCTGGCCGCCTCGGCCACGCTGCGCCTCGGCCCGGTGAAGGCCGTCGCCGAACGGATCGGCATCACCGCCGGGCTGACCTTCCCACCGGAGGGGGGCAACCTCGGTCCGGCGCAGACCGCGCTGGCCTTCAAACCCCCGTCCGGGATCGGGCTGGCGATCGAGGCCGGCCCGCTGGTCGGTGGCGGATACCTGTTCATCGACGAGAAGGCCGGCCAGTACGCCGGTGCGCTGCACCTGCAGTTCCAGGCGATCGCGGTCACCGCGGTGGGTCTGCTGGCCACCCGCAACCCGGACGGCTCGTCGATCCGGATGCCGGACGGCAGTGAGGGCTTCTCGCTGCTGGTCATCATCTCGGCCGAGTTCACCCCGATCCAGCTCGGCTTCGGGTTCACCCTCAACGGCGTCGGCGGCCTGCTCGGCGTACACCGGACGGTCAATGTCGACGCACTGCGGGCCGGCGTACGCACCGGGTCGTTGAACTCCCTGATGTTCCCGACCGACCCGATCGGTCGGGCCGCCGAGGTGGTGGCCACCGCCGGCTCGGTCTTCCCGGTCGCCGTCGGCCGGTACGTCTTCGGACCGATGGCCCGCATCGGCTGGGGTACACCGACCCTGCTCACCTTCGACCTCGGTCTGGTGCTGGAACTGCCAGCGCCACTGCGGCTGGTGGTGCTGGGCCGGCTGCGGATGGTCCTGCCCGACGAGAAGACGCCGGTCGTCAAAATCAACATGGACGTGCTGGGTGTGGTCGACTTCGGTGCCCAGCAGGCCTCGATCGACGCCTCACTCTACGACTCCGAGGTTGCCGGCTTCCCGATCAGCGGTGACATGGCGATGCGCCTGTCCTGGGGCAGCGAGCCGACGTTCGCCCTGGCCGCCGGGGGGTTCAACCCCCGGTTCCAGCCACCGCCCAACTTCCCGACCCTGCGCCGCCTGGCCATCGCCCTCTCCGACCGGGACAACCCGCGCCTACGGCTCGAGTCGTACCTGGCGTTGACCTCGAACACCGTCCAGTTCGGTGCCCGCCTGGAGGTGTACGCCGAGGCAGCCGGATTCAACATCTCCGGCATGCTGTCGTTCGACGCACTGGTGCAGCTGGCACCGTTCGGCTTCGTCGTCGACATCGCCGCGGCCGTTGCCCTGCGCCGGCACAAGCGGGAGCTGATGGCGGTCTCGTTGAGCCTGACGCTCAGCGGCCCCCGGCCGTGGCGGGCGAAGGGGCGGGCCAAGTTCAAGATCCTGTTCGTCAGTGCCTCGGTCTCCTTCGACGTGTCGATCGGCTCGCGCAAGCCGCCACCGCTGCCGGCTGCGGTCGACGTCGGGGCCCTGCTCGACGACGCGTTGGCCGATCCGCGCAACTGGACGGCGCAGCTCCCGCCGCTGGGCGAGTCCCTGGTGACGTTGCGCCGGATCAAGGCCGCACCGGGTCAGCTCCTCGCCCACCCGCTCGGCGCGATCGCGGTCACCCAGCGGGTCGCGCCGCTCGGCGTGACCATCGAGCGGTACGGCAACGCGCCGGCGACCGAGAAGACCGAGTTCACGATCGACTCGGTCCGGTTCGGCGACGTCGAGGCCCGCGACGCGGGCAAGGTGACCTACGAGCACTTCGCCCGGGCGCAGTTCCAGGACATGACCGACGACGAGAAGCTCTCCACCCCGTCGTTCGAGCTGATGGAGGCCGGTCGCGGCTTCGCCTCGCCGGAAGTGGAGTACGACCTCGACGCGCCGCCGCCGGTGTCACTCGGCTACGAGGTCATAGTCATCGACGAACCGGACGTCGCCGCGCGTACCGGGGCCTCGGCCGGGTTCGTCAGGTCGGCCGGTTCGGCCGAGTCGCCCGGCTCGGTGCCGATGGACGGGGCGACGTTGAAGCGCCTGTCCCGGTCCAGCGCCGCGGCACTGGCCCCGACCCGGACCAGCGGCCCGGCCGCGTACCGCACCGGCCGGGCACCACTGGTGCGTTTCATCGAGCCGGTAGCCGGTTCGCGGACCCTTGAGGAGGCACGCCGGTGACGGCGCAACTGCATTTCCTGGCGTACGTACGTCAGGGGCTGGCCGCCGCCGGCGTGGCGGCGGACCCGCTGGACGAGGACATTCCAGCCCGTCAGCCGGTCAAGGTGGGCGTACGGCTCGCCGGTCGCGACGAGCACCAGTTCGACGTGCGGCTGTACGGTCCCGGCGACGTCCGGGGCATCGACACACGTCAGGTGATCCGGATGGACCCGCCGCCGGGTGCGAGTGACTTCGAACCGAACAACCTGGTCACCGTCGAGTTCGACCGACCGGACCTGCCCTGGCTGTTCACTCCCGCCGCGCCCGGCAGCCACCAACGGCTGCGCCCCTGGCTGTTCCTGGTGGTGGTGCCGGTGGCCGACTCCAACCTGCGTTCGGACACCGGAGCACCGCTGCCCGTGCTGGAGTGCGACCTGGCCGACCTGCCCAACCTGGCCGAGTCGTGGGCCTGGGCGCATGCCCAGGTCGCCACTGCGGGTGACGGCGAGTCGGTCGCCTCGGTGCTGGCCGGTGACCCGGCACGCACGCTGTCCCGACTGATCAGTCCGCGTCGGCTGGCTCCCGGCGTGGCGTATCGGGCGTGTCTGGTCCCGGCGTTCGAACCGGGCCGGCTGGCCGGGCTGGGCCTCACCGTCGACGAGGACGCCCCCCTCGCCCCGGCCTGGGTGGCGGGACAGGGGGCCGCGCCGCCGCTGCCGGTCTACCACAGTTGGGAGTTCTCCACCGGCGCCGACGGTGACTTCGAATCCCTGGTCCGGCGGCTGCGTCCCCGTTCCCTGCCCACCGACGCGGGGCTGCGTCCGGTGCTGCTCGGCCGGGTCGGGGTGCCCGAACTGGATCCCACCGTGCCGACCGTCTCCCTCGGGGCGGAGGGCGCACTGCGCGGCGCGCTCACCATGCCCACCCTTTGGCCGGCCGAGTCCCGCGAAGCGTACGAGGCACTGCTGCGCTCACTGATCGCCGGCACCGGCACCCGGCTCGGACCGCCGCTGTACGGTGGCCGCTACGCCGGTGTGGACCGGGTGCCCGACGACACCGGACTGCCCCGCTGGCTGCGTGAGCTGAACCTCGACCCTCGGCACCGGATCGCGGCGGCCCTCGGCACCCGGGTGGTACGCGAGCAGCAGGAAGCTCTGATGACGGCCGCCTGGGAGCAGGCGGCGGCCGTCCAGCGGGCCAACGAGGCACTGCGTCAGGCGCAGTTGGCCGCCGAGGCCAGCCGCTCGACGTACGAGCGCAGGATCGCCGGCAGTCCGACGGACGCCGCACTGGCGCTGGCCGCCGCTGACGCGACGGATGCCGGCGGCCCGATGGGCGCGGGCCGGTTGTTGCAGGTCTCGGCAGCGGTTCTGGGCGCGGTGACGGTGACGCCGCGCAGCAAGCGACTCGTCGGTAGCGAACTGGACCACAACCCGACCGCGTCGGCGACCCTGTCGACGACGTTCCGCCGGATGACCCGACCCGGGGGACCGTTGGCCCGCCGGCTCGGTTCGTCGGTGGACCTCGGCTCCGTGGTGGAGGCCGCCGCCCGCAACGAGATCACCGCGACGCCGCCGCCGAGCCCACCCGCCGGCACGGTGCTCTTCGACGACGTGGCCGGGGACGACATCTCGTTCAACCGGATCAACCGGCTGCGCATCGACGGTGCCGTGCCCTGGTGGCGTGGCACGACCACCGCTGCCACCGGCCTGGCCACGGATGCGGTAGCGGACGCACCGGAGGCAGCGGACACCCCGGACAACGCAGCTGGGGCGGACAACGCAGCTGGGGCGGACGTGGCTGCCGTCGAGCCGGCTCCGGCACCCGAGGCCGCCGTGGCCGGCAACGCCATCGTGGCTGACGATCTGGCCGCGCTGCTGGCCGAACAGAGTTCGCAGTTCAGCAACCTGCTGCCCAGGGAACCCAGGGATCCACCGACCGACCCGTGGCCGGAACCGGAGCCCGAGCCCGAACCCGAGCCGCCGGCTCCGGAGGAGCCGCTGCCGGTGTGGTACCCGGACACCAGCCCGCTGCCGGCCGGTGTCCCGAGCACCCCAACCGGAGTGCCAGGAACGCTGCTCAGTCCACCCAGCCCGGCGGTCGACGACCGCCGGATGTACGCCACCACCACCAACGGGCGGCTCTTCGAGCGTTACTTCGACGGCACCGGCTGGGTCTGGCTGGATCGGGGGGCACCGCCGGGCACCCAGGCTGCCGGCGTCGAGCCGGGCGGATTCATGGACGGCGGCAAGCGGATGTTCGTCGCCTCCATCTACGGGCGACTGTTCGAGCACTACTGGGAGGGTGACCGCTGGCTGTGGCGGGAGCACCCGATCCCGCCGAACAGCTACGGACTCGGCACCGCACCTGCCCTGGTGCTCAACAACCAGAGCCTGTTCCTGGCGACCACCACCAACGGCACGGCCAACGCCGGGCGGCTGTGGGAGCGTCGCCGCGACGGCGACAACTGGACGTGGATCGACCACGGCAACCCGGGTGGCACCGAGAAGATCACCGCAAACCCGGGAGCGGCGCACGGCAACACCCGGTTCTTCGTCAAGACCGACGCGGGCAAGCTGTGGGCCCGCCAGTGGAACGGCACCCGGTGGATCTGGGTCGACCACGGCCGACCGTCCGGTACCGGTATCCAGGACCTCGGCCCGGCGCTCGGGGACAGCGTGTTCGTCAAGACCTACGACGGGCGGCTGTTCGAACGGCCCGCGCTGGGTGCGTACGGGGTCTGGGTCGACCACGGAGTGCCGACGGGCAGCGCGATCGCCAACATGACCTACGGCCTCATGCGGGCCGGCAACGAGAACTCCCTGTTCGTCGGTGCCACCAACGGACGGCTCTACCAGCGGTTGTGGAACGGGAGCTTCTGGGCCTGGCACGACCGGGGGAGTCCGCCCGGCACCAACGTGATGCAGCCACCCGGTGCGGTGATGGCGTCCCGGGAGACGGTCTTCGTCACCGGTAGCACCGGCGAACTCTTCTCCCTGCGTAAGGAGGCCGGCACCTGGAAGTGGGAACCGCACGGCAATCCGCTGGATTCGCGGGGCACCGGCCTGGCCAACGCGGAACCGGTGGCCAACACCAGGTGGGCGCTGCCGTTGGGGTTCCTGTCCAACCTGGTCACCGCGCACGTCGACAACGGGGCCACCGACAACTACGTCTACCACCGCATCGGTCGGAACCTCGGGTTCGAGGCCGAGGTCCGGGGCGGCTGGTCCGGGCAGATCAGGAAGCCCGGCGCGATCGGGTGGGAGACCCAGGGGCTCGGTATCGCCGTCGCCGACATCGACGGCAGCGGCCGGCCCGACCTGATCACGATGTGGGTGGACAACCCGGGTGGGGCCAACGCCATCCACTACCAGATCGGGTGGAACCTCGACGCCACCGGTGCGGTGACCGGTGATTGGAGCAGCCCGATCCGCCTGCCCGCCGACGTCGCCAGCGAGGTGCAGGGCGCGGACCTGGCCATAGCGGACCTCGACGGCGACGGCCGGCCGGAGCTGATCCTGGTCTACGTCACCGCCGGGGCCGACCCGACCATCTACTACCGGATCGGCTGGGGGCTCAACTCGCAGGGCCTGGTCACCGCTGGCTGGTCCGATTCCGTACCGGTGCCCTGGACCCTGTCCGGTCCGGTGCAGGGGGTCGGGGTGGCCGTCGCCGACCTCAACGACGACATGAAGCCGGACATCGCCGTACTGGTCATCGAGCAGCAGGGGGCCAGTAGCCAGGCGCTCTACCGGATCGGTTGGCAGATCAACCCGCGCGGTCGGGTCGTCGGTACCTGGACACCGGTCAAGACCGTCGGCGGCGGGCCCCTGCCGGCCGGGCACCAGGGCGCGGGACTCGCCGTCATGGACGTCACCGGCACCCGCAGGGCCGACCTGGTGCTGTTCCACGTCGCCAATCCGGTCAACGACAACCGCGGCTACTACCGCGTCGGTTGGGACCTCGACGGCTACGGCATCGCCAGCCACTGGTCGGCCGACGCCGAGGTCACCGGCTGGTTTGGCTGGGAGGGGCAGGGTGCTGCGGTCACCATCGCCGACCTGAACCCGGCGCTGGCCAACGTACGCGCCGAAATGGGCAACCAGTTCGTCGCCGCCGCCGGACGGCACCAGGACAAGGTCCTGGCCGCCCAGGAGCTGGTCAGGCCCCGGGGCCTCGTCTCGGTGGACGCGGACGCGCTGGCCGCCCGGGTGAGCGTCGCGCTGCAACCGGTCGACGGCATCACCGAGCGCATGGTCAGCCGGCTCGAACTGCCCGGTACACAATCCGTGGAGACGCTGCGCCAGCTTGTGGTCGTACCCCGGTTCCCGCAGCCGATGTACGAGGCGCTGCGGGACCTGTCCCAGGACCTGCTGTTCCCCGGGGTGTCCCAGATCCCGCCGGACACCGTCACGTTGCTGCGGGTCAACGCGTCCTTCGTGGAGGCGTTCATGGTGGGACTCAACTCCGAACTGGGTCGGGAGATGCTGTGGCGGCGGTATCCGACCGACCTGCGGGCCACCTTCTTCCAGCAGTTCTGGGACGTCCGCTCCGCCGAGGCGTCCGCCGGCCCGCTGTCGGACCTTCCACCGATCGCGAACTGGCAGGCCGATCGGGAACTCGGTGGGAACGCCACCGCCGTGGGTACCGGGGACATGCTGGTGGTGCTGGTCCGAGGGGAACTGCTGCGCCGCTATCCGGGTACCGAGATCTACGTCCAGAAGGCGGGGTTCGGTCCCGGGGGCAGCAGGATCCCGGTCGGGGAGACCCGGCAGCCGCAGTTCAGCGGCCGGCTCCAACCGGACATCCAGTTCTTCGGTCTGCCGTTGAGCGTCGCCGAGGCCCGCGGTGTCCCGATGGTCGACGCCGGTTGGTTCGTCGTACTGCGTCAGCCCCCCATCGACGCCCGGTTCGGGCTGGACGCCCCACCCGACGATGCACCGTACGGTGGCACTCCCGATCGGTGGGCGGACGTGCACTGGCGGCATCTGCTGGCCGGTGCGGCCGACGAACAGCACCTGCGGCACGTTCCGGCCCGGGGCAGCCTGACCAGCCTGCGCCTGGGCGGTCTGGAGTGGGGCTACAACAGCGCCCACCAGGCACAGATCGTGTTGCAACGGCCCGCCATGGTGGCGGTGCACGCCAGCGAAATGGTGCCGGCGATCGACGACACCTGGCAGGTCGAGGCGACCGTCCAACGGGCCGGTGGGGTGGACCAGCACCGGATCGTGGCTCTGGCCGGTCGGCGTAGCGACGGCACGCTCTGGCGGATGAGCACCGAAGAGGTGATCGCCGCGATCAGCCGACACGAACGCTTCCTGGTCGAACGTCCCGCCGGTGACCAGGTGAAGGTCCGGGTCTCCCGAACCGGAGCCGGCCGTCCCTACCTGACCACCGAAGCCGACGGCGACATCCCCAACAACCTGCTAGCCCTGCCCGAACTGGCCGAGGAAGCGTGATGAGCACACCCCCCAACCCAACGTGGCAACTGCCGACCGAGTGGCCGATCGCCATGTTGCCGGTACGCGTCGAGACCCGGTTCGTCGAGGGCGGTCCGACCGGCACCGAACTGTGGCTGCGGGTGCTGCCCGACGTCCTGCACGTCGACACCCACGAACCGGAGTTGACCGACGACGAGGTGACCTGGGGCAAGCAGTACTGGATCGACGTGTGGCGGGCGGGCCGCAGGGCCGAGGACGAGGTCGTCGCCTGGCGTCGCCTGTGTCAGCTCGTCGACCCGCCCCGGGCCGCCTGGATCGCCCGGGTGCTCGAACCGGACGAGACCGCCCGGCCGACCAAGCCGGTACCGCCGGACGTGTCGATGCCGGAGCCGCCCTTCCCACCGGTGGAAGGGGGCGCGGATCCGTGGAGCCGGGCACCGTTGGCCCGGGCGCTGCCGAGCCAGTGGGAGGTGACCCTGTGGCAGGCCGGTGTCGAGCCGGTGTACTGGCAGTCCGCGCCGGTACTCCGACCGCTGGTCGTCGGGCCGCCGCCCAACCTCGACCTGTCCACGGTCGACGACGACGAGCCGCCGGTCGACGACGCCAGCCGATGGCTGGTCGACTTCCAGGCCGCCGTCGACGCCGGGATGGCGATGCGGATCCCGTTGCCGCCGGCCATGGCGCAGGGCGGTATCGACCGGCTGGTGGTGTTCGGCGTCGACACCGATCCGGTGGCGGCCGACGACACCCACGCCGCCCGGGGCGGGCGGATCCTCGCCGAACTGATGGATGCCCACTTCCACACCCATGGTCTCGGGTTCGTCGCGCCGGGCACCCCGACCAACAACACCGCCGGGGCCCGCTCCGGCTACGACACCACCGATCAGGAGCCCACCGACCGGCTGCTGGTCAGGCACGGCCAGGCTGCGCTCCGGGAGGGGGAGGACGACTCCCCGGTCATCTCCCGGGCCCTGGGCGTGGTGCCGGCTGCCCTGCCCGGGGACGCGTTGCATGCGGTTCGTGGTGGGACGACGTCGTTCTCCCCCCGGGCTCTGGCCCGTGCCGGATACCGTCCGGCCGAGCCGGCCCCCGGTGTCACGGTCTCCCAGTCCGCCGGTGCCCGGCACATGAACACCGTCACCTGGGCGGCCACCTGGGGATACTTCCTCAGCGACATGCTCACCGACACGGTGTCCGAGGATGCCGTTCGGCACGGCCGGCAGCACTTCATCAACTACGTACGGGCTGCCGGCCCGGTGCCGACGTTGCGGATCGCCGAGCAGCCGTACGGTGTGCTGCCGGTGATCGCCCTGGACCGCTGGACCAGCACCAACACCCGCGACAACGAGTTGGTCACCTTCCTGCGGCTGTTGCGGGACCGGGTGTGGCGGCCGTCGGTCGACGAGATCGAACCCGAGACCGGCCTGCCCGGGGTGCCCCGGATCGGTGGGCCGGGCAACCCGGGACAGGTGCTGCTGCGGATCCTGGGGCAGGGGCCGCTGGGCCAGCAGTGGGAAGCCCGCAGCCTGCTCGGCATGGAGTACGTCACGCACCTGTGGCGGTTCCTGCGGCTACGCCTGGACGCGAACTGGCGCGAGCAGCAGGCCTTCGAACCGAACCAACTGCTGGCGCTGCTCAACCTCGCCTGGAATCCCCGGGTGGCCAGGGCGGTGTTCGCCGAGGGGGCGTACCCGATCGGCGGTCCCCTGGTCGTCCCGCCGTCGCCGTCGAGCGCGGCCGACTACCTCAACTGGCTCGGCGACCGGGCCCGTACCTGGACGGACCTGCGTGACCGGCCGGAGACCGATGGCACCGCGACCCCGCTGCTCTACCGGATGCTGCGCCAGTCGATGCTGGCCGAGTACGGCACCGGTGCCCGCCGGCTACAGGCGGCCCGGGCTCCGTTGCCCGCCGACGCCTACCGGGACGCCGAACTCGTCGACATCAAGCCCGACCGGACGAGTTGGACCCTGTGGGACCAGCTCGAACGGGTGATCACACTGCCCAACGAGAACCCCGGCCCGATCGGGGAGTACCTGCGTACCGCAGTTCCGGGCGTCGAACCGGCCGCTGCCCAGATCGAGGCGTTCCGGACCAGTGCCAAGGCGCTGGCCGCGTACCCGGCTGCCGACCTGGAGCGGCTGCTGGCCGAGGCGATGGACCTGTCCGCGTACCGGCTGGACGCCTGGATCACCTCGTTCGCGACCAAGAAGCTCGACGTGCTGCGGGCGGCCCAGTCGACCGGGGTGCACATCGGCGGCTACGGCTGGGTGGAGAACCTGCGTCGTCGCACCCACTCGCCGGTGACCGTCACCAACCTGCCGACCGGGGAGTCGGGGCAGCTGTGGGAGGGGGCGCCCAACGCGGGGTTCATCCACGCCCCGTCCCTGCCCCAGGCGACGACCGCCGCGGTGCTGCGGGCCGGCTACCGCGCCCATGCCAGCGGCGGGGACAATCCGCTGGCCATCGATCTCACCTCCGACCGGGTACGACTGGCCGCCTGGCTGCTCGACGGGGTACGCCAGGGCCAGCCCCTCACCGAACTGCTCGGCTACCGGTTCGAGCGCCAGTTGCAGGACCACCCGTTGGTCCTGGAGCAGTACCTGCCCAGGCTGCGGGAGATCGCACCGGTCATGGTCACCCGGATCGGGCCGGACCCGGACACCGAGCCCCGGGGGGTCGTCGCGGCCACCAGCGTGGTGGACGGCCTCGACCTGCACCAGCGCTGGCGGGCCGGTGGTATCGACTGGACCGGCGACCGGGAACTGCCGGACGTCGGTACCCCCGAACAGGCGGCGCTGGTGGCGGTGCTCACCTCGCTCGGGGAGGCCATCGACTCGGTCGCCGACGCGCTACTGGCCGAGAGCGTGCACCACGCGGCGCAGGGCAACCCGATGCGGACCGGGGCGACACTCGACGCCGCCTCGCGAGGCGACGTGCCCGCCAGCGAACTGGAGTTCACCCGTACGCCGCGGACCGGCCTGGCCATCACCCACCGGGTGGCGCTGCTGGCCAACGAGTGGGTGCTGGACGTCAACGCCTGGCCGACCACCGGCCCGAACCCGAGGGCGGAGGCGGAACCCCGGCTCAACGAGTTGGTCAGTGGTCTGTTGCCGGTGCCCGCGTCCGTGCAGTGCCAGGTCGAGTGGGCCGGGGTGGACGGTCCGGTGCCCGGCACCGTCACCCTCGATCTGCTGGGCTGCTCTCCGTTGGACCTACTGGCGTTGACCGACGTGGCGGAGGTGACCGCCGACTGCGAACTGGTCGCCCGCATCCTGGACGCGGCTGTCGCGGCCGGTCCGCCGGCCGGTGCGACCGGATCACGACCCGAGCGGGTGCTGCTCGACCGTGGTACGGACTGGCCCGCCGACCTGGTGGCGGTGGACGAGTTGGTCGAGGTCGCCCGGGCGGTCCGTGGCCTGTTGCGGTCGGCCCGTCCGCTCGCCCCGGCTGATCTGCAGTTCGGTGAGGTGGACCCGCCGGAGGGGGTCGCCGACATTTCGCTCGGTGAGCGGGCCGACGTGGCGGCTGCCCTGCTCGGACAACTCGTCACCGATCTGACCAGCGACGTGCCGTCGGTGCTGGCCTCGGCGCTGGCAACCGCCTCCGGTATCGGGGTGCTCGGGGCGTACGTCGGGCCGGATGCCAGCCCGGCGGTGTGGCAGGCGCGGGCCCGTGCCGTCAGCACCGAGGTGGCCACCCGTCACGCGGCCCTGGCCGAGCTGACCATCGACCGGTCGACGGCAACCGCCGAGCAACTGCGGGACCACGACGTGGCCCGGTTGCAGGCCGTGTTCGGTGCGGACTTCCGCGTCCTGCCCCGGTTCACGCTGGCCCAGCCCGCAGGGCTGGCTGCGGCGCTGACGGCCAGCACCGAGCTACAGGGCGGCAACCCGCACGCCGTCGAGGACTGGTTGGCCGACGGGGCGCTGGTGCGGCCCGGGGTCGAACGCCTCGACACCGTACGTGGTTACGGCCAGGCGCTCTCGCCTCGCCGGCAGCCGCCGCTACGGGTGGCGCAACTGCCCTATGCGGCCGGCGATCGCTGGCTGGGGCTGCCGTTCGACGGGGCTCGACCGAACGCACCCCGGTTGTCACTGGTCGTCGAGGCGGTGAGCAGTGTCGACCTTGGGCTGCCGTTGTGCGGGCTGATGGTGGACGAGTGGGTGGAGGTGCTGCCCAACGACGAGGAGACGACCGGGGTGGCCTTCCACGCCGAGACCCCCGGGCAGAGCGCACCGCAGTCGATCCTGCTGGCCGTGCCGGCCGACGACGCACCGTTGTGGACGCGGGATGCGGTGGAGCGCACGCTGGTGGAGACGCTCGAGCTTGCCCCGGTGCGGGCGGTCGACGTGGCGACCCTCGGCGAGGTCGGCCAGTTCCTGCCCGCCCTGTACTTCCCGCTCAACGTCGACAACGAGACCGCGTCGACCGACTTCACCCGAACCGTTTCGGCCGGCTAAGGAAACCCAGATGTCCTCTGTAACCTCGTGGACCCGGCTCGAACCGGGTGCCCGTAGCGACGATCTCGCCCCCGGCCTCCAGGCCCGGGTGCACGACCCGCTCTGGCTGTTGGCCCGGCAGTGGCAGTTGGGGGAGTTCAACGGCGAGGACGCCGGTTCGCCGGCGTCGGTGCGGATTCGGGCGCAGGCCGCGCCGGTGACCACCTACCGGCCGTACGGCGGCTCGGCGCAGCCGTACCACGGCAACCGGCCGCTGGAGGTGGTCGTCGAGGCCGGCGCCGCCGGTCGCCTCACCGACCTGCGGGTGGCGGCCCGGACCGGCCAGCATTTCCTGCGGCTGCTGGCGGGAGATCCGGTGTTGAGCCGGTACCGTGGCGGTTTCGTCAGCGGGTATCCGTTGACCGTGGACGGGGCGTCGGCCGAGACGTTGGACCCGCAGAGCCGGCGATGGCTGGCGGTGATGGGGAACCGGACCGCCAGCGGCGCCCGGTTGCTGCCCGTGCTGCGCGCGCTGGTCGACAACGGCACGCCACCGCCCGGGGTGTTGGTACCGAGAAACAGCCTGGGGAGCCTGACCCTGCACGCCCAGAACTGGCTGACCTGGCTGGAGTCACTGGGGATCGACCTGGCCGGTGCGGTGGAGGGTCCGGCGGGGCAACTTGCCGGGTCGCGGTCGGTGTCGACGGCACCGGCGGCTCCGGGGGCCTGGCAGCCGTCCCGGATGGAGTACCGGTTCGACATCTCGGCCCGCTTCGGTGACAACGACACGGTGCTCTCCGCCGCCGAGTACGACGGCGCGCACCTCGACTGGTACTCGTTCACCGTCGACACGGCGACTTCGTTGCCGGCCCACAACCAGCTCAGCGACATCGTCCGTACGGTCCTGCCGGCCCCGGCGGCATACCCCGGGATGCCGGCATCCCGGTGGTGGGAGTTCGAGGATGCGCGGGTGGACTTCGGGCGGGTCGAGGCGGAACCGACGGACCTGGCCCGGCTGCTGCTGGTCGAGTACGCCACGGTCTACGGCAATGACTGGTATCTGTTGCCGCTGACCGTGCCGGTGGCCACCGTCGTGAAGATCAACTCGCTGGTGGTCACCGATACGTTCGGCTTCCGTACGCTGGTCCGGGTCGCCGGTGCGCTGCCCGGCGACGGCCAGGACTGGAGCCTGTTCCGGCACACCGTGACCGGGCCCCGGGCCGCCGAGGCCGGTGGACGTTCCGACCGGCTCCTCGTTGCGCCGGCCCTCGCCGACACGCAGGAGGGTGAGCCGGTCGAGGAGGTCCGGATGTTCCGCGACGAGCAGGCCAATGTCGCGTGGGCGGTGGAGACGGTGGTCGAGGGGGCGACCGGCGGGCGGGTACGCCGGCACGAGACGGCGAAGCTGGCCGAGGACGAGCCGACGACCGAGGGACCGGCCGAGCCCTACTACCGGCTGGCCACCTCGGTGCCGGAGCACTGGTTCCCCCTGCTTCCGATGGAGCCCACCCGGGGGGCCTACCGGCTGCGTCGGGCGACCGTGCCACGTCGGCGGGATGGGCAGACGGTCGATCCGCAACCACTCGGCCAGCTCCTCGAACCCGGAACCGACCTGCTCGTGCACGAGGAGGAGGTGCCCCGCGAGGGGGTACACGTCACCCGGGTACACCAGCGTGCCCGCTGGTGGGACGGGTCGACCCACTCCTGGACCGGCCGGCGCAAGCGGCCCGGGCTCGGCGAGGGATCCAGCGGTCTGCTCTTCGACACCGTCGTCGAGGTCGAGGACCGGTAGCGGGTCTGGCGAGGGGTGGTGCCCGTACGGGCCCCACCCCTCGTGGTCTTCCCGCCGCGCTGGCTCCAGGCCCGGTCTCTCCGAAGTTGCAGCCGGGTTCGACCGGTGGCGGGCCTCAGAAGGGGGGCGGGCGGTGCCCCGGGGTGTGGAAGAGGCGGCTGCCACTGCGTCGGGTACCTCTGCCGGGCTCGTACTCCCGGGCGAAGGCGCGTACGAGACCGGGTATGCGGCACTGGCCGGTGGACAGCATCTCAGCCAGGCCGGTACCGACCAGGCGTTCGGCGATTGCCTCGGCTCGTGCGGCCGGCGTGTTCAGCAGGGTGGCCAGCACCTCGACGGTGACGACCGGCAGGTCGGCGTCGCTGATCAGGCGCAGCGCCCGTAGCGACGAGTTCGGTAGCAGCCGGGCGCCGGCCGCCAGCCGATCGCGCATCGACAGGTCGTCGCAGACCAGCACGTCGAGGCGGGAGCCGGGGTCGGCCAGCCGGTCGACGAACGACGCGATGGTCCAGGTGGGGTTGGCGGCCAGCCGCGCGGCCGCGATCCGTAGCGCGGCGGGCAGGCCGTCACATCGGTGGGTGAGGACCTCGACGGCCTCGCGCTCGGCGTCGACCCGGGCGGTGCCCAGGTGTGCACGCAGCATGTGCCGGGCCGCGTCGGAGGTCAGGGTGCCGACGTGCACCCGGGCGGCGTTGTCCAGGGTGGTCAGGCCGGACCGGCAGGTGACGATCACCGCGCATCCGGTCGGGATCCGGCCCAGCGCCCGGATGGGGGCGGCGTTGCCGACGTCGTCGAGGACGACCAGGATCCGCCGGCCGGTGAGCAGGGCCCGCCAGTCGGCGGCGATGGTCTCGCCACCGATCCCGTTCGACGCGTCGATGAACACCGGACCGTCCGGATAGTCGTCGGCGATCTGCCGTGCCACGTGGATGGCCAGCGCCGTCTTGCCCACCCCGACCAGGCCGTGGACCACCCCGAGGTGACCGGTACGCACGGCTTCGATCAGTTGGCTGGCCTCGTGGCTGCGGCTGGCCAGGATGAGCGGTTCCGGTGGTAGCCATGGGCGTTGGGGACCGGACCACGGCGGTGGCGCGGCGCGCTGCGCCGAGATCGTGCTCCTGGCGTGGGTGCCGAGCAGTGCCGGGTCCTTGCGGAGGATCCGTTGCTGCAACTCCCGTAGTGCCGTACTCGGTTCGATGCCGAGTTCGTTGACCAGGAACTGCCGTAGGTCCCGGTACGCGACCAGGGCCAGCGCCTGCTGTCCGTCGCGGTAGAGAGCGAGCATGAGATGCGCATGCAACCGCTCCCGCAGCGGATGCTGCGAGACCAGGAGTTTGAGTTCGGGTAGCACCGATCCGTGCCGGCCGAGTTCCAACTCGGCACCGATCCGGGCTTCCAACGCGGCGATCCGCGATTCCTCCAGTCGGGTCATCTCGGCCAGTACCAGCGGGGTCGGCCGTACGTCGGCAAGCGGGGTCCCCCGCCACAACGCCAGTGCGTCGGTGAATCCGGCGACGGCGGCCTCGGCCTGTCCGGCGGCCAGATCGGCGTGTGCGGCCGCCACCTTCGTCTCGTACTGGTCGATGTCCAGACTGCCCGGTGGTGCCTGCAACTGGTATCCGGGGGCGCGCGTGACGATGGTCTCGCCGTCCCGGTCACCGAGCATGCGGCGCAGTCGCCACACATAGCCCGCCAGCAGCGTGTTCGCCGATGCCGGTGGCGTCTCCTCCCACAGTTCCTCGAAGAGTTGCTCCGTGGGCACGACCCGGTTGGCCTTGAGGATGAGGGCGGCCAGCAGCGCCCGTTGCTTTCCCGATCTGATGCCGTGCCAGCCCGTACGACTGTGGAACTCGACCGGGCCGATCACACGGAACCTCAGTCGGTGCGGCATGCGGACCACGCTCCAGCGGGCAATACGACTCGCCCAAACCAATTACCGACGATTCCCTGCTTCCGTCGTTTGCTGTGTCGTGCTTACACGTTGAACCTGATCCATCGCTGGCACGCTTGGGCAGTGAGTCCAATGAAGGGGACAGGGGGTAAATGTAGCTACATGGACGCGCAATGTCTATGTCGGCATAACGACTTCGGCGGATGGGCTCTTGACGGTAAAGCCGTTTAGGAATAAACGCTGGTCGGCAGGGGTGATCCAATAACTTGCTGACCCAAGGGCGGTGTTATGTCGGAATCGGGCTGTGCTGCTGGGGTTGTCCGGACTGACCGTGCGTTACGGTCGCCCCATCGGCGGGCTTCGTCGGCGGTGTCGTGCTTGTGCGGTGATGCCGCACTCGTTGACTGATCCTTGTTCCGGTGTGGCCGGTCAGGTCCCCGACGACACTCGGGGCTGGTGCGTCGCCGGGCCGGAACGCGCGGCAGTGGGCGACCTGGTGGCTGCGGCCGGCTCGCGGTCCGGTGTCCGGCGGGGGCGGGGCTTGCGGGTCGTCGGCGTCCGCCTTCTCCGGTGGCCGGTTCTGCTGGCCATCGTCCCAGGTCGACCAGGGGTGATGGGGGCCGGCGCCGGCCCGGCTTCGGTGCGGATCCGAGCGGCGGGGGCCGGGTTCGCGACCGTCCGGCGGGCGGGTCGACCGATCGGTTTCCCGTCGGTGGAGGTGGCGGCGACCGGTGGGCCCGCTGTCCGTCGACGGGCGGCCGGGCATTCTAGGTGGATCACGTCCGGTGCGCCAAGTCCATTGACGCTAATCGTCATGTATTAGTTGGAGTCCACGACTTGTGCCGTCCGGTGGGGGTCGCCGGTCGCCCTCGGTCGGTATGCCCTTGTTGTCGGAGCGGTTCGTGGCGACCGTGGCTGACATCGGCGGGTCGCAAACATCAAGGGTCGTGAACGTTACAAACATGGGATGGATGGCTTGACGTTTGCTTCTACCCCGGATTTGACCCGCCTCCAATGGCGTTCCATCTAGAAAACATCGAAAAGATATCCGGCGCGGTGATGCTGTTTGGCGGCGCGGCGTAGCGGGGGACGGCAGCGGACTCGGTGTCTATATGTACTCGCGAGAGTGCGCTGAGTAACCGACCGTATGGGGGAGAAAACGATATGCCCGTATCTGCGGATCTTGATGCGGCGATCGCGAGGTACGCCACCGAGGGTTTCACGGATGCCACGCCGCTGCTGGAGGCCGGCATCGAGTCGTTGTCACTGCTCCGACTGGCCGTCGAGATCGCCGCGGACGACGACGCGGAGATCGACGCCACCAGGCTCGTGGACCTGCAGACGATCGGTGACCTCAAGGCGTGGCTGACGGATCTGGCTGGTGGGGCATGCTGACCGAACCGCAGTCGCAGACAACACCGGCAGCGCAGCCCGAGATGCTGCCCATCACCGGTTCCCAACAGGGACTCCTGGTCGTCCACGGCCGGGCGGCCGGCCAACCGGTCTACAACATGCTCGTCCGGTTCGACCTCGATCCCGGCTACCCCGCGGCAACGGTGGAAGCCGCGCTGGCCGCCATGGTCAACATGCAGCCGGCGATGCGTCAGGTCTTCGGCGTACTGCCGACGATGCACGCCCGGCTCACCCCACTGGTGGACGCCCTGCCGGTGGACCGGGTCGTCGTCCCGGCCACCGAGTTCGAGGACGCGGTGGCCGCCGCCGCCCGACGGATCGGACGTCCCGAGTTCGACCTCGAGAACGGGCCGGCCTACCGGTTCGCCACCGTACGGGCCGAGGACGACAGCGCATCGGCGATCCTGCTGGCGGACCACCACATCATCCTCGACGGGATCTCCCTGGGACCGATGGTCGGTGACCTGGAACAGATGCTCACCGCGCCGTTGAGCGCCGACGAGATCGTCGCCAAGGCCGTGATGCGCGAGCAGGCGTACGTCAAGGAACTGCACGCCCAGCACCGGGCCGCGACGGCCGAGAGCGTCGCCGGTCGGTCGGCGGCGTGGGCCGCGCAGCTGCGTGAGGTGCCGCCGCTGGAACTGGCCCCCCGGCCGGGGCGGCCCACCCAGACGTCGTTCACCGGAGCCCGGGTGCAGTGGCTGCTCGACGACGCGGAGACCTCGGCGGTCACCGAGCTCTGCCAGCGGCTCAACATCAACCCGTTCGTCCTGTTCTCCGGCGTGTACGGGGCGGTGCTGGCGCGGCACGGCAACGTACCGAGGGTGCTCGTCGGCAGCCCGTTCCTGGCCCGACGCACGGTACGCGCGTTCGACCTCTGTGGCTTCTTCGTCAACACCCTCCCGGTGACCATCGACGTCGAGTGGAGCAGCGGAGTCGAGGACTACCTGTCCCGGGTGGTACGCGGGGCGGTGGACTTCTGCCGTACCAACGTCGACATCAGCTTCAACCAGCTCGTCGCCGACGTACAGCCGGACCGGACCAGCAACCGCAACCCGCTGTTCTCGGCGATGCTGGCCATGCAGGACACGTTCACCCCGAGGTCCGGCGGACCGATCCGCCGACTCAGCGAGCCGGGCAACGACACCGCCAAGTTCGACCTCTGGCTCGGCGTCACCCCGGTCGACGGGCGCTGGCTGCTGGAGCTGGAGTACGACCGCGAGCTGATCGCCCCGGCGATCGCCGACGGGCTGCTGACCTCACTGCGTACCGCCCTGCGCCGGGTCCTGCGGGACAGCTCGTGTCGCCTCGGCGACCTCTTCAGCGACGCGTCGGCGGCGGTCAGCCGCCGCTCCGACGGCTGGAACTCCCGACTGCCGGAACCCACCCTGCTCGACTCCATCGAGGCGGTGGCCCGGCGGCGACCGGAGGCGGTGGCCATCGAGGACCCCGCCCGCCGGTTGACCTACGCCGACCTGGTCGCCGGTGCGGCCCGGGTCGCTGGTGGACTGGCCGCCCGCGGCGTCGGCCCCGGCGACGTGGTGGGACTGGCCGCCGACAACCTGTGTGACACCGTCGTCGCGATCCTGGCGATCATGCGCCGGGGCGGCACCTTCCTGCCCCTCGACGAGAGCCTCCCGGCGGACCGCCTGACCTACATGGCACAGAAGGCGGCCTGTCCGCTCGTGGTCGGCCGACAGCTCGTGCCGGGAGTGCCGGCCGTTTCGGTGAAGGACCTGGAGGAGGGGGAGCCGGGCGAGTCGACGGCGGACCCCGACGCGTCGATGTACGTCATGTTCACCTCCGGCTCCACCGGCGTGCCCAAGGGGGTGCGCATGGGGCAGCGCTGGCTGGCCCACCTGGCCGCGTGGCAGATCGACGTCATGAAGATGGACGGCGACAGCCGCTTCCTGCAGTACGCCCCGCTCGGCTTCGACGTGTGCTTCCAGGAGATCATGCCCACGTTGGCCAGTGGGGGCACCGTCGTGTCCCGGGAGCCGGCCGACCGGCGCGACTTCCCGGCCGTGCTCCGCCGCATCGCCGAGAGCGAAGCCACCCACGTCTACCTGCCGGTGGCCGCGCTGCGCCCGGTGGTGCAACTGGCCCTCGACCGGGGACTGCGCCTACCGGCCCTGCGCCACCTGTGCGTCTCCGGTGAGCAGCTACTGGTGGACGAGCAGATCCGGGAGTTCTTCGTACAGCACCCGCACTGCGTGCTGATCAACCACTACGGCCCGACCGAGACCCAGGCCGCCACCACCTACCAGCTCTCCGGTGCCGACGCGCACTGGCCGGCCCACGTACCGATCGGGGTGCCGCTGCCGCATGTGGCCGCGTACGTGGTGGACGGCACCGGCCACCTCGCCCCACCCGGGGTACCCGGTGAGCTCTACCTGGGTGGGCGCTGCCCGGCCGACGGTTACATCAACGACGCCGAGCTGACGGCTTCTCGGTTCGTCGAGGATTCCTTCACCCCGGCCGACGAACGGGAACGCGGAATCATGTACCGCACCGGTGACCTCGTGGTCCGTAACGAGCGCGACGAGCTGATCTTCCTTGGCCGGTTGGACACCCAGGTGAAGATCCGGGGCAACCGGGTCGAGCTCGGCGAGATCGAGGTGGTGGCCAACCGGGTGCTCGGTGTCCGCCAGGCCGTCGCCGTGGTCCGGGGCGACGGCGCGGACAAGGAGATAGCACTGTTCCTGCTTCCGCACGCCGGTGCCACGCCGGATCCCGACCGGGTACGCGAACACCTGGCCGCGACCCTGCCCGCGTACATGCGGCCACTGTGGATCCTGACGGTCGACGCCATCCCCACCACGAGCAGCGGCAAGACCGACCGGGCCGCGCTGCTGCGCCGGGTCGACGAGCTGCTGGCCACGCAACAGCAGGAGCAGGCCGACCAGCCGGTCGAGTACGCCGACGAACTGGAGCGGGAACTGGCCGCGATGTGGTCCCGGATCCTCGGCACCGACGGCATCGCCCGGGACCGGCCGGTGCTGGAGTACGGCGCGCACTCGCTGAACATCTTCACCGCCTTCGCCGAGGTCCAGCAGACGTACGGCGTACCGGTGGCGATGGGTGAGTTCTTCGCCTCGCCGACGATCGCCACGCTGGCCGGACTGGTACGCGCCGCGCGGGGTGGTGCCTGATGGCGAGGGCGACGTTGGGACGGCTGATCCCGTTGCTGCGTCGGGGACAGCGTCCGGTCTGCGTGATGCTGCCCGGTGCCGGCGGCGGTCTACAGCCCTACCTGCGACTGGCCGGGTTCTTCGGGCAGACCCACAACGTGTACGCCGTCCGTGCGGCGGGGCTGATTCCCGACGAGGAGCCCGAGGACCGCGTCCAGGTCATGGCGGATTCGGCGGTCCGGGCACTGGACGAGGCGGGCATCGTCCCGGATCTGGTGTTCGGCTGGTCGATGGGTGGGGTGATCGGCTGGGAGACCTGCGTCCGGCTGGCCGATCGCGGGGTCCGACCCGCTCTGGTGCTGCTGGACAGCTCGCCGCTGCCGAGGAAGGCGACCGGGGAGGGTGACACCTGGTTGCTCGACCGGGTCGTGCAGATGCTCGGCCCGCGCCCGGACCGGGCGACCGTGGAACGGGTACGCCGTACCCTGCTGGCCCAGATGGCCGCCCTGTCCGACTACCGGACCGAACGTCCGTACGCGGGCCGGGTCCTGCTGGTCACCTGCTCGGATCCGGACCCGATGCGTCAGCCGTCCGTGCAGGCCTGGCGGACGTTGGCGTCGGACCTGCGGGAAGGGCACCTGGACGTGGACCACTTCGAGGTCTTCGACCAGGTCCATCTGCCGGGACTGGTCGACGCCCTCACCCCGTTCCTCGATCGCGACGCGGGCCAGCCGACGACCCGGGCAGCGGGGTCCGCCGTATGAGGACCGCGGTGGTCAGCGGCGGCACCCGGGGGATGGGCCTGGCCTTCAGCCTGCGGCTGATCAAGCTCGGCTACCGGGTGGTGGCCCTCTATCGCGCCGACGAGACTGCGGCGGCTGCGGCAGCCGCCGCGGGGGTCGTGCCGATGATGGTCGACGTGGCCGATGCGGCTGCGGTCACCGAGGTGGCCGAGCGGATCGTCGCCAGCTACGGCCCGCCGACCGTGCTGGTCAACAACGCCGGAGTGAACGTGGACCGGCCGTTCCTGGAGATGTCCGTCGACGACTGGCGTCGGGTGCTCGACACCAACCTCTCCGGTGCGTTCTATCTGACCCGGGCGCTGGTGCCGGCGATGCTCGGGGCGCAGCTCGACGGCGTCGTCGTGAACGTGGGGGCGACCACCGGTATCCGACCCCGGCGGGACGGCGTCAACTACTGCGCCAGCAAGGCCGGGCTGTTGCAACTGACCAAGTGCCTGGCCCTCGAACTGGCGCCACGGATCCGGGTCAACTGCCTGATCCCCGGAAACACCGAGACAGAGGAACTTGTCACCCGCTTCCGGCTGGACGGCCCGGCGGACCGGGCGGCGTTCGTCGCCGACGTCCCACAGCGTCGCATCGGTACGCCGGAGGAGATCTCCGACGCGCTGGAGTTCCTGGTCGGCCCCGGCAGCAGCTTCATGACCGGGCAGAAGCTGATCGTGGACGGTGGGCAGTTCATGTGGTGACTTCGACAACTGATACGGCACAGGGGGAGTTATGACAACCCGCTCGCTCTTCGACTGGTTCCGCGCGTCCGCGCAGACCTACCCGGAAAACGTGGCGCTGGAACTCGGCGCTGACACGTTCACCTACGCCGAGCTGATGGGCGCGGTGGAGCGGGTGTCGGCGGCCATGTACGAGGCGCACGGCGGCGCGCCGAAGCGGGTGGGGCTGATGACGACGCGCCACCTCCCCGGCTACATCGCCTACCTGGCCATTCTGCGGCTGGGGGCGACGGTGGTGCCGCTGAACCCGGCGAACCCGGTGGCCCGCAACCTCGCCATCACGGCCGAGGCGCACCTGGACCTCACCGAGCTGGACGACTCGTCCGGTGACGGGGCAGCCGAGTACCGGGAGCGGGCCGGTGTCGGCATCTTCGACCTGACCGGCGAGCAGTGGCGGGACTTCCTACGGCCGGACCCCTCGGTGAAGGTCCCCGAGGTGGTCGAACCCGACCCGGACGAGCCGTCGTACATCATCTTCACCAGCGGCACCACGGGCCGGCCGAAGGGCGTGCCGATCACCCACCGGAACGTCTCGTCGTTCCTCAGCGAGGTGATGAAGCGGTACCGGTTCACCCCGGACTCCCGGGCGGCGCAGACCTTCGAGATGTGCTTCGACGGGTCGATCCTGGCGATGTTCGGTGCCTGGGGCGCGGGCAGCGCGCTGTGCGTGGCGCAGCGCGGGGACGTGCTGGCCCCGGTCAAGTTCATCAAGAACCGGCGGATCACCCACTGGCTGTCCGTACCTTCGCTGATCTGGTTCGCCAAGCGGCTGCGGGCGCTGGGGCCGGGCGGCATGCCCTCACTGCGCCTGAGCTCCTTCGGCGGGGAACCACTGACGGTGGAACACGTCGAGGCGTGGACCACCGCGGCACCCAACACCGCAGTGATCAACTGCTACGGGCCGAGCGAGTGCGCCTGCATCGTCACCGCGTACGAGGTCCCGTCCGACCCGGCGGCCTGGGTGGAGACCTCGAACCGTTCGGCGCCGATCGGTGACGTCTTCTCGCACCTGGAGTACCTGCTTCTCGACGCCGACCTGCGGCCGACCGACGACGGCGAGTTGTGTGTCCGTGGCGACCAGCGGTTCCCGGGCTACCTGGATCCGGCCGACAACATCGGCCGCTTCGTCTCCTTCGACGGCCAGCAGGCGGTGCTGTACGACGGCAGCGAGCCACTGACCACCGAGCACTGGTACCGCACCGGTGACCGGGTACGCCGGGAATCGGGCGAGCTGGTGCACCAAGGCCGCGTCGACCACCAGGTGAAGGTGCTCGGCAACCGCGTCGAACTGGGCGAGATCGAGAGTGCCCTGCGTCAGCACCCGTCCATCACGGAGGCGGTGGTGGTCACGGTCCCGTCGGACGACGGCGAGGTCGACCTGCACGCGTTCTACGCCGGCGAGACGCTGACCGAGGAGACGCTCAACCGGCTGGTCGCCGACCTGCCGAGGTACATGCATCCACGGGGCTTCCACCACCGGGCGGAGATCCCGTTGACCGAACTGGACAAGGTCGACCGCAAGCGCCTGATCGAGGAGTTCCTCGCCAGTCGCTAGCAGCCGATGGTCGGCCGACAGTCAACCGCACCGCTACGGAAAAGGGGAGCCGTATCGTGCCTACCGATCTGGAACGCGACACCATCACCATCCCGGCCACTCCAATGCAGGAGTCGCTGTGGTGGGTGCACCAGCGCGCGAGGAACAAGTCGGTCTACAACATCACCTGGCGGTTGACGGGTGACCGCGCGATCGATCCGGACGCGTTGGGTGTCGCGTGGCAGACGCTGGTGGACCGGCACGAGGCGCTGCGTACCTCGGTGGTGCGACCCGGGGACGACGTACAGATGGTGGTGCACCCATCGGTTCGGGCCCAGGTACGGCGGATCGAGGTGGACGATCCCGGCGCGGTGGAGGTCGACGCGTTGCTGCGGCTGATCGCCGAGGAGGTGCAGGAGCAGGAGACCGCCCTGGACGGTGAGTCGCTGGCCCGGCTCACCGTGGTCCGGGTCGCCGACCGGCAAGAGTTGCTGTTGACCGTGCATCACCTGGTTCTCGACGGCTGGGGAATGCAGTTGGTGACCGACGAGCTGTCCACGGCGTACGCGGCGGCGCTCGCCGGTAGGTCGCCGGAGTTCGCCGCCGAACCGGTGCCGTTCCGGGTCTACGCGGCCGAGCAGAACACGCAGGAGGCCCGGGACCGCTGGCGGGCCAGCGTGGATCACTGGCGTACGACGCTCGAGGGCACGGTGGCGACCACGGTGGCGGCTGCCAACGGTGGTGAGTTCCTGCCGGGTGCGCCGGGTCGGGTGATCCGGTACACGTTCAGCGCCGAGGCCTGTACCGCGATCGCCAAGCTTGCGGCCCGTACCTATGCCACGCCGTTCGCGATCTTCCAGGGTGCCATGCACATCGTGCTGGCCCGGGGCGGAGCCGGAGCGGACGTGGCCATCGGCGCGGTGTTGGCCAACCGGATGAGTCCCCGGGACCAGGCCCTGGTGGGATACACGGCCAACCTGTGCATCTCCCGGGCGAACGTGCCCGACACCGACCGCGTCGTCGACGTCGTCACCCGGGCACGGGACAACGTGTGGGCGATGCTGACGCACCAGGCCGTGCCGTACCCGGTGATGTTCGCCGTGCTGTCGGAGAGCACCCGGCGGGCGTTGACCGACGACTCCCCGATGGGGCTGAGCCACCTCGGCCCGATCGGCACCGGTCTGCGTCTCGGTGACGTCGAGTTGACGCTGCAACCGAGCCCGAACCGGGCGGCCCGGGCCGACGTCTCGATCTCGACGTGGGAAGCCGACGACCGGTACTACGCGGAGATCGAGTTCAACACCAGCCGGTACTCCCAGGAGACCGTGGAACTGCTGCTGTCCGACCTGGACGAGGTGCTGGTGATGTGCGGTGAGGACCCGGACCGGGTGGTCGGCACCATCGACGTGCGCTCGCGTTCCGCGCCGGCCTACGTCGACCATGCGCAGGCCGGTCGGCCGACCGCGGCGCAGCAACTGCCGGAGTCGGCGGGGTGGCAGCGGGTGACCGCGCTCTGGTCGGAGCTGCTGGGTGAGCCGCCGGCCGACGCCGACGCGGACTTCTTCGGATCCGGCGGAAACTCGTTGGTCCTGATCCGCCTAGCGAGCGAGCTCGAGGCGGCCACCGGCGTGGAGATCGACGTGGTCGACTGGCTGGCCGAGCCGACGCCCAGTCGGCTGGTGGCCCAGTTGGGCGGGGACCCGGCCGCCACCCAGGCCAAGCCGGCGGCCACGACGCTGGTCACGCTGCGCGACGGCAGCGGGCCCCACGTGCACATGTTGCACGGTGCCGGCGGCGACCCCAACGACTTCCGGGAGGTGGCCGCCGCGCTTCCCGGGCACTGGCGGATCACGGCTTCCCGGGAGTACGAGCCGTTGGCGTCGGTGCCGGCCATGGCGCGGCGGTACCGGGACGATCTCGACGCGGCCGGGCTGCGGCCGGACATCCTGTGCGGGTGGTCGATGGGTGGCCTGGTGGCCTACCAGATGGCCGCCGAGGACCCGAAGCCGCCGGCTGTGGTCCTGCTGGACTCGCCCCCGCCGACCGGCTACGAGCCGGGGCCGGAGGAGGAAATGTTCGCCACGTTCGCCGGGGCGTTCGTGGGATCGGTCGGTGGGGCAGCCGGGTTGGTGCCCCGGACCGTTGGTGACCCGGAACTGCGTACCAGGGCACTGGCGGCGTGTCTGGCCGCCGGTGGGCACGCGGTGTCAGCCGGGGTGCTGGGCGAACGGTGGCGTGCCTACGCCCGGCACGCCCGGATGGGTGAAGCGTACGTGGGACCGGAGCACGTACGGGTACCGGCGCTGGTCGTCGGTGCGGATCTGCGCGATACCGACATGCGGGAGTGGGCGCAGCGGCTCGATACGTCGCGGCTGCTGCGGGTGGACGCGGATCACTACGGGGTCCTGCGAGCCGGGACTGCGGCTCAGGTCGCCGAGGAAATTGTTCAGTTCGAAAGCGAGAGTGTGGCACGAACCTAGGCGGGGAGGAATGGATGTTCGACACGAGCGTTCTGCTGAAGGACTTGAAGAGACACGTCGACAACGACATCTCACCGGTCGCGGTGGAAGCCGCCCGGAGACAATACTCGTATCTCGGCCACGCGAAGGTGAGCTTTCTGGCCCCGCCTTCCGTCAAGGAAGCGGTGGCCGCCGAGGTGCAGGCGGTCATCGACGCGGCCGGGGTACGGCGGGATCTGGAGATCGCCCAGACCGACAACTCGCCGCGCCGTATGCGAAACGTCGGCCAGGCGGACATTTTCGAGTTCAGCAAGATAATCCCGCAGGTGTACGCGGCGGAGCCGTTGCTCCAGGCGATCTCGGCGGTGGCCGGTGAGTCGGTGCATCCGTGCCCGTGGGAGCCCGAGCAGTACATCATCACCTGCCTGGAAAAGGATGGCGACACCCACGGCTGGCACTGGGACGACTACACGTTCGCCCTGGTGTGGGTGGTGGAGGCGCCACCTGTCAGCGACGGCGGATTCGTACAGTGCGTGCCGGGAACGAGCTGGAACAAGGACCATCCGGACGTCAACCGGCAACTGGTGAACCGGCCGATCTATTCGTTGGAACTGTTCCCCGGTGACATCTACCTGATGAAGACGAACACCACCATGCATCGGGTCTATCCGGTGAAGAGCGGGCGCCGGAAGATCATCAACATGAGCTACGCCTCCACGTCGGATCTGAGCCTGACGGTCGACCATCGGACCATGAGCTACTTCCGGGGCGTCGTCCCCGAGGAGGTGTAGAAAATGAAGCGGATCGTACTCGCCTTCTCCGGCGGACTGGACACTTCGGTGGCCCTGGTGTGGTTGCGTGAGACCTACCAGTGCCCGGTGACCGCATTCATCGCCGACGTCGGCCAGAACGAGGATCTGGAGGCGATCGGACGCCGTGCGGAGCAGCTCGGTGCCGATGGCGTACACATTCTCGACCTGCGCGAGGAGTTCGCCCGGGACTACGTGTTCCCGATGCACCGGGCCGACGCGCGTTACGAGGGGCAGTACCTGCTCGGCTCACCGATCGCCCGGCCGCTGATCGCGGCGGCGCAGATCCGGGTGGCCGAGGAGGTGGGCGCCGACGCGGTGGCCCACGGCTGTACCGGCAAGGGCAACTGCCAGGCCCGGTTCGAGTTGGCCTACGCCGCGCTCCGTCCGGACATCAAGATCATTGTGCCGTGGCGGGAGTGGGACCTGGGCGGGCGTACCGACCTGCTGGCCTACGCCGACAAGCGTGGTATCGAGCTGGACTTCAGTAGCGGCGAGCGGCCGTACTCGATCGACGCGAACCTCCTGCACACCTGCTACGAGGGCGAGGTGCTGGAGGACCCGGCGGTGGCCCCGCCGGCCGGACTGCGCCAGCGGGTACGCGACATCGCCGACACCCCGGAGGAGCCGGAGATCCTGCGGATCGGCTTCGAACGGGGTGACCCGGTCACGGTCAACGACGACCGGTTGGCACCGGCGGAGCTGCTGTACGTGCTGGGCGAGATCGGCAGCCGGCACGGTATCGGCCGGCTGGACATGGTGGAGAACCGGATCAACGGCATCAAGACCCGTACCGTCTCCGAGGCTCCCGCCGGAACCCTGCTGTGGCATGCCCACCGGGCGGTGCAGACGTTGGTACTCGACCCCGAGGTGTCCGCGCTCAAGGAGGAGCTGGCGCCCCGGTACGCCCGGTACGTCTACAACGGACTCTGGTTCGCGCCGGAACGGCAGATGCTGCAGGCCGCGATCGACTTCAGTCAGCAGGACGTGACCGGTGAGGTGACCCTGGAACTGCACCGGGGCAACGTCCAGGTGCTCGGCCGCACCTCGCCGAACAGCCGGTACGACACGTCGTACGCCACCTTCGAGGCGGACAACGTGTTCGACCAGCGGGACTCCTCGGGCTGGCTGCGGGTCAACATGGTCCGGTTCCGGCTGGGGCGTAGCACATGAGGATCCTCTTCATGGGGTACGGCGACCTCGGGGCCACCGTCCTGCGCGGCATCCAACCGCACCACGAGGTGCTCCGGGTGCTCACCCATCGGACCGAGTTCAGCGGGCTGGGTGAGCCACACGTCGAACAGTTGGCCGCCGAGTTGGGCCTGGCCGTGTCGTACTCGGCGCACGCCGGGGAGCCGGAACTGCACCAGCAGATCCGTGACCTGGAACCGGAGCTGATCGTCTCCACGAACTGGCGTACCAGGGTGCCGGCCGAGCTGTTGGCGATCCCCAGGCTGGGCGCGATCAACGTGCACGACGCACTGCTGCCGGCGTACTCCGGGTTCGGGGCGGTCAACTGGGCGATCCGTAACGGCGAGGACGCGACCGGGGTCACCGTCCACTTCATGGACGAGGAACTGGACACCGGCCCGATCCTCACCCGTGCCGTGGTGAAGATCGGGCCGCACGACACCGCCGGCTATGTGTTGAGCAAGGTGGTGGCCGAGTACGTTCCCTCGACCCTGCGTGCCCTGCAACTCGTCGAGCAGGGGCACCGCGGCGAGCCACAGGACAGCCAGGGGGCGTCGTTCTACCACCGGATCGGGGTGGACGACACCCGTATCGACTGGAACGACAGCACCACGACGATCTACAACCTCGTCCGGGGCCAGTCGGACCCGTTCGTCAACGCCTGGACGATGCACGACGGGCAGCGCCTCTGGGTCAAGGCTGCCGCCCCGCCCAGCCGCTGCTACGGCGGCACCGGCGGCCGGATCGTCAAGGCCGGCGACGGCGGGGTCGTGATCGCCACCGGGCGGCCGGAACACGGCGACAACCGGGGAATCGTGTTGTTGCAGGTCGCGCTCGACGGAGGGCCCCCGGTACGGGCCGTCGACTACTTCGTCAAGTTCGGTGGATACCTGCGGTGAACACCGACAACCGGGTCGTACTCAAGATCGGGACGACCTCCCTGGTGACCGACGGCAGGTTGGACCCGGACAAGGTCGACCGGCTGTGTGAGGCGGTGTGCCGGGGGATCGAGGCCGGTCTGGCGCCGGTGGTCGTCACCTCGGGTGCGATCGCCATCGGTCGGACCCGGCACCAGGCACTGTCCGGTTCGAGCGCCGCGGCCCAGCAGGTCGCCGCGGCGCTCGGCCAGGGCCTGCTCTACTCCGCGCTGCGGGAGTGCTTCGCCGCACGGGGGCTGGAGACCGGCCAGGTGCTGCTCACCCCGCACGACCTGATCGAGCCGGGCCGGGGCGACCGGGTGCGGGCCACCTTCGACGAGATGCGCACCCTCGGCTTCGTCCCGATCGTCAACGAGAACGACGCACTGGGGGTACGCAACAACGACGTACTGGCCGCGTTGCTCAGTGGGTTCCTGCGGGCCAGGCTGCTGTTGCTGCTGACCAACGTGCCCGGTCTCTACGACAGCAATCCGCTGTTGGGCGGCACCGCCCGCCGAATCGGGCACGTGCCGAGACTGACCCCGGAAGTGGAGGCGATGGCCGGCGGCTCGGTGGGCGACGGTGGCACCGGCGGCATGCTGATGAAGCTGTCGGCCTGCTGGATCGCCACCTACTCCGGGGTGCGTACGGTCATCGCCGACACCTCGGATCCGGCCGTACTCATCGCCGCCGACCAGGGCGCCGACGTCGGCACGGACTTCGCCCCCCGTCCGACGCGTGGGGCGCCGCCCGAGGCGGGACGACTGTGGCGGGCGTTCCGTACCCCGCCGTGCGGCGTCGTCACCTGTGCCCCGGCCGGGCTGCTGGCCATCGAGCATCGTCAGCCGCTGCGGCGGATCCAGGTCACCACGGCACGGGGGCAGTTCCGTGCCGGTGACGTCGTCGACATCACCGGGCCGGACACCAGGTTGTTGGCCCGGGGCAGCATCCGCTACGCCGCTGCGGCGGTCGAGTTCGGGTGCGAGCCGAGCACCGCGCTGCTTGTCAGCTCCGACTACGTACGGATCAGGGAGGACTGACCATGACCGTGAGCAAGGTCTGCCAGGATGCGGCCGAGGCCTCCGCTGTCGTCACGCAACTGACCACGGAACAGAAGGACCGCTTGCTGCTGGACATGGCCTCGGCCATCGAGCAGCACCAGGACGCCATCATCGAGGCGAACGCCCGCGACGTCGCCGCAGCGCGGGAGGCCGGTGTCTCGGCGACGCTGGTCGACCGGCTGACGATGACCGAACGCCGGATGGCGGGACTGACCCGGGCCATCCGTACCATCGTTGACCTGCCTGACCCGGTCGGTCAGGTGGTGAACGGTTGGACCCGCCCGAACGGTCTGCTCATCGAGCGGGTACGCGAGCCCCTCGGCGTCGTCGCGGTGATCTACGAGGCCCGGCCGAACGTGACCGCGGAGGTGGCCGCGCTGTGCCTGAAGTCCGGTAACTGTGCGGTCCTGCGCGGGTCCTCGATGGCCATGGAGACCAACCGCGCGATCATGGCGGCGCTGGACACCGCGATCGCCGAGCATCCCGACGTGCCGGCCGCCGCGGTGCAGCTCATCGACGATCCGTCGCGGGAGGCCGCGCTCGAGTTGATGCGGGCGAAGGGCTACGTCGACCTGCTGGTACCCCGGGGCGGGGCGGAACTGATCGCCTCGGTGGAGCAGAACGCCACCGTGCCCACCGTGATCGACGGGGCGGGCAACTGCCACCTCTACATCGACGGGACCGCCGACCGGGACATCGCCACGGCGGTGACGGTCAACGCCAAGACGTCCCGGCCGAGTGTGTGCAACGCGATCGAGACCCTGCTGGTGCACCGGGACCTGGCTGCGGACTGGCTGCCCGGGGTGCTCGACGCCCTCGCCGAGGCAGGCGTGGAGATCCGGGGCTGTGCCGCCGTACGCGAGGTCTGGCCGAAGGCGGTCGCCGCCCGTGAGGAGGACTGGGGCACCGAGTACCTGGACCTGGTGCTGGCGGTACGCGTGGTGGCCGACGCGGACGAGGCAATCGCGCACATCCGCCGCTGGGGTACGTCCAACGCCGAGGGGATCGTTGCCCGGGACATCGACATCGCCCGACGGTTCGTCCGTCAGGTCGACTCCGGGAGCGTCTTCGTCAACACCTCCACCCGCTACTCCGACGGCGGTGAGTTCGGCTACGGCGTGGAGATCGGTGTCTCCACACAGAAGCTGCACGTCCGTGGCCCGATGGGGTTGGAGGCGCTGACCACGGTGAAGAACGTGGTCTGGGGTACCGGCCAGACGAGGGTCGTGGCCTGATGGGCATCCCTGAGCCGATCCGGCACAGCCGGCTGATGGATGGCATCGACCAGGCGATCTCCATCAAGTACAACAACCTCGTCTACGAGCTGAAGGCCACCGGGCACGACATCGTCACGCTCTCCCTCGGCGAGGCGTTCTTCGACGTCCCGGCCCCGGACTTCGCCGGGTTCGACACCGCGCAGCTGCACCACTATTCGCACTCCCGGGGCCTGCCGGAGCTGCGTCGGCGGCTGGCCAAGTACTACGAGGACCAGTTCGGGCTGCCGGTCGACCCGGACCACGAACTGCTTGTCACGGCCGGGTCGAAGGCCGCCATCTACATGGCGCTGCTGGCGACCGTGGAGCCCGGTGACGAGGTCGTCGTGCTGGAGCCGTTCTGGCTGAGCTATCCCGCGCAGGTCCGCCTCTGCCGGGGCAAGCCGGTCATGGTCCCGCACGACGTGAGCGTGTTCGACCTGGAGCGGTACGTGACCCCGCGTACCCGGGCGATCATCATCAACAATCCGAACAACCCGAGTGGCTGGGTCTACTCCGAGGCCGAGTTGACCTTCCTGCACGAGTTGGCCGACCGGCACGGTCTGTTGCTGGTGGGCGACGAGGCGTACAACGAATTCGTGACGCCGGAGACGAAGTTCGTTACCTGCGGTGCCGCCGACCCGGAGAAGCTGCACACCATCACGGTCAACTCGATGTCCAAGAACTACGGCATCTCCGGGTGGCGGATCGGCTACCTCATCGCGCACCGCAACCTGGTGGACCAGATCCTGAAGGTCAACCAACACCTGGTCACCTGTGCACCCACCATCCTGGCCTGCTACCTCGCCGAGCGCTTCGACGAACTGATCGAGCACACCCGACCGCAGATCCAGCAGACGGTGGCGATGCGCAACGAGGTCGCCGGCTGGCTGGCCGAGGAGGGGATCGCCACGCTGCCCGGCTCGGCGACGTTCTACCTGTTCGCCTCGCTGGGCTCCTCGACGCTGGGGTCGGACGAGTTCGCCACCCGGCTGCTGCGCGAAAGCGGCGTCTGTGTGGTGCCCGGCATCGCCTACGGGGATTCCTGCGACCGCCACATCCGCATCTCGGTGGGCACCGAGTCACCGGAGCGGATCCGGCGCGGGATCGCCGCGATCCGCCGTCTCATCGACGCTACGAAGGGGTGATGCGTGGCACCGATGGTAGATCTGTTGGCGGATCTGGGGGAGAGCTTCGGCGCCTACCGGATGGGTGACGACGCGGCCCTGCTCGACGTCGTCACCTCCGCCAACGTCGCCTGCGGCTTCCACGCCGGCGACCCACGCGTCATGGATGCCACGGTGGCCGCCTGCGCCCGCCGTGGCATCGGCGTGGGCGCGCATCCCGGCTTCCCGGACCTGGTCGGGTTCGGCCGCCGCACCATGGAACTGACCCCGCACGAGGTACGCACCGACGTGCTCTACCAGATCGGGGCGCTCGACGCCTTCGCCCGGGCACACGGCACCCGGCTGCGTCACGTCACCCCGCACGGCCGGCTGGGCAACCTGGCGATGAGCGAGCGCGGCTACGCGGACGCCGTCGCCGGGGCGGTCGCCGCCTACGATCCGTCCCTGGTCATGGTCACCCAGGACGGCGTGCTGGCCGAGGCGGCCGAGCGGCTCGGCCTGCCGGTGGCGATCCTGGGCCTGGCCGACCGCGCCTATGACGACGACGGCACCCTGGTACGCCGCAACCGGCCGGGTGCGGTGATCACCGACCCGGACCAGGTGGCCGCCCGGGTGGTGCGGATGGTCACCGAGCAGGTGATCAGCACGGTCAGCGGTCGTGACCTGCCGATCAGGTGCGACACGGTGCTGCTGCACGGCGACACCCCGGGTGCGGTGGCACTGGCCCGGACCGTACGCGCCGAACTGACCGCCGCCGGGGTGCGGATCGAGCCGCTGGCCCAGTTCCTGACCGACCGCGACGCGGCCGGCGGTGCCGGGGGTGCGCCATG
>NZ_JBHTMP010000051.1:0-45880 GCF_042679305.1 Micromonospora sonneratiae
TTGTCCTCATCACCCTGAGGCCACCGCTCACCCACCAACACAAACGTGATCCACTCCAACTCCTTCGGAGGACCCGGAATACTCACCACACACCTCCCCATGTGTCACACGGCACTGATCCCGCCGCCTAGTTGATCGACTCGGACAGCTAGGATGAGTGCTCGTGATGCAAAGCCACGCCGAAGGGCGTGTCAGTTGGTCCAAGCCTGGTCATGTTGACGTGCCGTTAGACCTGTGAGCACGCCACAGTTTCCTTTGCTGAGCCAGGCGGGGAGGGCGCTCCTGACTCTTTCCTATGAATTCCAAAACTGGGCTCGGCAGCAAGCCAAGACACACAGCGGTGTGCCTGACGTGTCCGGTCGACCACACACGTCACGCACACCGCCGATAGCCGTGATCCGCCACGCGAGTGGGGCACGGCGAATCGCGTCGAGACCTCAGCTACCGATTAGCTCAATCGCTGTTGGCAATGTCCATACCGCTCCTACATCATGGCCATACCGTGAGCCAACCACCGGCAAGCGACATCGACGTACGGTGGCCGTTACAGCCGTGTAACGCTGGGCAGCGCTGAAAGGCGCAGGGCGCCTCCCAGGTGATGCCGTACGTCACCTAGGTGAGGTTGGCCTCTTCGGTCTTCTTGTATTGCTTGGCTGCTTTCCTGAACTGGTCCGACAGTTTGATGATCCCCTTCTCGGTCTTGGTGAACCCATCCTGCACGCTCGCCAGGCCCGGCTCGTAGACCGCCGACCACTGTTTTCCGATTTCGTCGTCGCCCCAGGGCTTACCGAGGCGTGCGGAATTCGCGTTGAACCGCAGTACGGCGCTGCTGAGCGTCCGGGCTGGATCTTGCAGCAGGGCAGCCACCTTCTCCAGGGCCTCGACGTCGATATTGATCACGTAGCTCATACCTGTGGCTACGTACGCCGAACCGCCACGGTTCAACGTGGCTGGTCAGCTACGTCGTACAACCCACCTGGACCTGAGCCGCAGCATGCCGCGTACCGCCCGTGCCGGCCCCCCGGTTGAGCATCTTGACGCCGATCTGCCCCCGTTGGAGGGGAAAAGACCCCGCCTTGACCCAGGTTCCCCGGGTGGCGGTCTGGTCGATGGTGAAAGTGTCGATCACCGTGGCGTCGCCCCGACCTCGGGTCACCTGGTAGAAGGTGGGCTTCCCTGCCACGTCCGCTTCCCGGTCGCTTCTCGGGATGTACAGCCAGACTCCACAACTGCCCTGAGCGGACGTACCGGTGTTGAACCACCATGTCACGGAGGTGCCGGCATCGTCCCGGCCAGCCTCCCCGGACATCGGCACCGACCAGAAGACGCCGTCGCTGCAACCGGTGCCCTTCCAGCCGCCCGAGATGGTCACTGCCCGCGAGCCTGCGGTAAAAGCCGCGAACGCACCCGATTTCGCGGTCTCGGCACAGCCCGGACCCGCCACCGCCGTGAACGAGTACTGTCGCGTGCTGGTCTGGCGCGGTGTCGCCGTGACCGGTCGGCCAGGCACCACAGGCTGGCCAGGCTCCGTCGACCGGCCGGGAACCGCCGGTACGACGTCACCCGGCGGAACTCCCGGTTCTGCTGTCACATCGGTGACGCCGGGTGTCAGGGCTGTCCAGTCCGGCGGGATCGACGACAGCGGCAGATCGTCCCCGGGGCCGGGCAGGAACGGGTCGGCGGTGGCTGTCGCACCTGCCCCGGTCGACGGCGGTGTCGACGATCCGCTTCCAATCACCACGACCAGCACGACGACCAGGACGATCGTCATGGTCAACACAAGGAGCGCACCACCGGCAAAGCCATTGCGGGACGGTCGGGGTGCAGGATCGTTGGCCATGCCTACGCCTCCTCGTTGGGCTTCTCGACCGAGTCACCCTCGGCGGGGGCTGCGGAGGTGCGCCGGGCGGGAAGCGCTGGGGGCTCCGGGCCCGCGTTCTCGCTCGGCAACGCCACGGCAACCGGAACCGGCACTGCCACGGGTGGGGAGACCGGCACCGGCACGGAGACCGGTGCCGACTGACGTTCCTGCTGACGTTCCTGCTGACGTTCCTGCTGCGGGCGCTGACGGCCCTCGCCAACCGGTACGGCCGGCGGAGCCGGTGACACCACCGGCTGGGCCTGCGGTACGGCGGCCGGTGCCAGCGGCACCGAGGTCACGGCCGGCGCCCCGGGCTCGCCCACGACCTCCCCGGTTGACGCGGCCTCAGCGGCAGGTGCCGCAGCGGGCGTACCCGGTGCCGGTTCCTCGTCCCAGGCGGTAGCACGGCGGATCTGGTCGACGTACTGCAGCAACGTGCTCACGTCGTCCACCGCTGCCTTGCCCCGGCGCGGCGTGCCGGCGGAGGACTGCCCGGCGGGCACCTGCTCGTGCTCGGTCGGTTCCGACGGCGAGCGCCCGACCGAGGTCGCGGGCGCGCCCGGGTTGCGGTCCACCAGGCGGCCATCCGCGGTCAACAGCAGTGGCATCAGCCCGTTGAGCACCCGCCGCAGGCCTTTGCCCATGGCATCGGCGAACCACTCGCCGGCATCGGCCGGCGCGGCCAGCCGCAGTCGGGAGAACACCTCGGCTGGCAGGCGGCGCAGTAGCCGGTCGACCGAACGCCAGGATGGCTGCGCCTGGTCCTCGTCACCGACGCCGATCACCACCGTGCAGTGCTCCGCCTCGAGTGGCAGCCGACGTACCGCGCTCGCCCCCTCGGTACGGTTCACCTCGCGGATCCAGAGGCCAGCCTCGACGATCTCGACCACCCAGCGCTCGTTCAGCATCAGTTGGGCGGCACCGGCCGGCAGCAGCTGGTCGGCGGGGGCGGTCCAGGACAGGATGCGGCCGCCGCCATGTGGTCGCCACGCGACCTCTCGGGCGAACGGGATCCAGGTGGGGTTCCCCTCGCTGTCGATGGCCACCACCTGCTGGCCCCGACCGGCCATCTGGAGCGGCAGTCCGGTGCGTACCCGGAGGGTGCGATTCGCTGCGACGGAGGCCACCGCGCCGAGTTCCCCGTCGGCCACCGGGTGGTCGCCGTACGGCGTGACGACGAGCCTTTCCAGCAGGGTTGCGGGCATGGCTTCGATCAGACGACGTAGGTCCGTACCCCGCAGCGGTGGATCGCCCGGCCGGGACACCAGCAGCGTGACGACATCCGGTTGGACCGGGGTGGCGAAGGCGAGGTCGGTCGGCTGTGGCCGTCCGGCCGGGCTGCGGGTCCGGCGCACCCACAGACCAGCCGGGATCTGCTCGACGGTGAGTTCGGGGATACCCGGATCGGGGAGATCGTTCAGGTAGCGTTCCCATTCTGGGACGGGAAAGCGTCGTCCAGCGATCAGCGGGGGTCGCCCCGGACGGTACCGCAGCCAATGGCCGCCAGCACTACCGTCCTCCCCCGACACTACGTAGAGCGCACCGCCGGGCGTCGCGACGAGTTCCCCGTCCGGCGCGACGACGTCCGCTTCCAGCAGATCGCTCAACACCTGCGCGGGAATCTTGCCGGTCTGGTCGGCGACCGCGGCGCACGGCGCGATCAGGCGTACCGACTCGTAGTGCGCCGGTACCCACCGACACAGGCGGAAGCCGAGTTCGGGATGGTACGCCAACGCCGGGTCGGACATGACCACGCAGATGCGTCCGTTCTCGGCGGGCAGCGCGCGCGCCACGGCTGCCGTGGCCGGATGGACCCCACCGGTCGACACCAGCAGCGTGTCCCCGACCTCGTCGACGCGCAGGCGCGACACCTCAACCGTGCGTTGATGCTGCACCGTTGTCATGGTGGCCCTCCGATTCCCGGTCCGGCCAGGTCATCACTGCAGGTCTTCGGGCAGCAGTGAGGTGAGTTCCTGTGTGGTTGGCGCGGACATACTCATGGTGCGGCCCGCCTGCCTGGTGACCATGCGGTCAAGCACCTGACGGGCGTACCGACCGTTACCGAAGTCACGGCCGCGCTCGACGCTCTGGAAGTGTCGGGCGAGGGCCGCCAGGGTAGCGGGAGCGCAAGTGTAACCGGCTGCCTCCGCGTGCTGGTTGAAGATCACTACCAGCTCGTCCGGGGTGTAGTTCTCGAACTCCAACGGACGGGCGAAGCGGGAGGCAAGGCCCGGGTTCGCGGCCAGGAAGCCGGTCATTTCAGACTTGTAACCGGCCGCGATGACCACCACCTCGTCGCGGTGGTCCTCCATCAGCTTCACCAGGGTGTCGATCGCCTCCGCCCCGAAGTCGTTGCTGCTCCCCCCTCGGGTGAGGCTGTAGGCCTCGTCGATGAAGAGCACGCCGCCCCGGGCCCGGTCGAAGGCATCCTTGGTCTTCCGGGCGGTCTGTCCGATGTACTCGGCGACCAGGTCGCCTCGGGACACCTCGATGAGCTGCCCTGACGAGAGCACCCCGAGTGCGGTGAGCACCTGGCCGAACAGGCGGGCGACCGTGGTCTTACCGGTCCCGGGCGGTCCCGAGAAGATCAGGTGGCGGGAGAGACTGGGCACCGGAAGTCCGGCCTGGCGACGGCGCTCCGCGGTGCCGATCAGGTTGATCAGATCGGTTACCTCACGCTTGACCGACGCCAGGCCGACCATGCCGTTGAGCTTTTCCAGCAGGGCCGGCAACTCGTTGCGGGTACTGCCGGCCGCCGTACCGACCCCCGGTCCGGCGACCGGGCCGAGGTCCTCCGGTACGAGCCGACTGAGCTCCTGCGGTGAGGAGGCCCCTTCGGTCGCCAACCGCTGGGCCTGTCGGTCCACCATCTCCTCGAAGACCTTACGGGCCGTACGGGCGTTGCCGAAGGTCTCGTCCCGGTGGATCCGGCCGAAGTAGCGTTCGAGTGCGGCGCGTGTGCCGTACTCCAGCGTGTACTGGTGCGTCCGGCAGTAGTGCTCCACGATGGTGACCAGTTCCTCGGGCGTGTAGCTGTCGAACTCGACGGTCCTGGTGAACCGCGACGCCAGACCGGGGTTGGTCTGGAGGAACTGGCGCATCTCGTGGGAGTAGCCGGCCGCGATCACCACCACGTCGTCGCGGTGGTCCTCCATCAGTTTGACCAGGGTGTCGATCGCCTCCCGACCGAAGTCCGCCCCCGATCCGCCGGCATCCGCAGCCAGCGTGTACGCCTCGTCCAGGAACAGCACCCCACCGAGTGCCTCGGTGAACTTCTCGGTCGTCTTGATGGCGGTGGCACCGACGTACTGGGCCACCAGGTCCTGGCGGGCCACCTCCACCACGTGCCCCTTGGGCAGCGTGCCGAGGGAGGCGAGAATCTTGCCGTACAGGCGGGCGATGCTGGTCTTTCCGGTGCCGGGCGGCCCGGCGAAGATGAGGTGGCGGCTCATCGGCGGGCTGGGCAGGCCGACCGCCGCCCGCTTGCGGGCCAGCTGCTGCAGGCTCACCAGGGTGGCCACCTCACGCTTGACCGAGGCCAGCCCGACGAAGTTCTGCAACTCGGCCAACAGTTCCTCGGTGGACGCCGTCTCGACCGGGGCGGCGGCCCGCTTCTTCGACCGGCCGGTTGCACCGGGCTTGCCGCCGGCCGTGGCCTGGGTGCCGTGCGAGTCGGGTTCGCCGTTGTCCTCGCTGGTAACGTCCTCGACGGTGAGCCGGGGACCGGGGGTGTTCTGGCGCAGTCCCGCTCCGTCGTTTCCCGCCAGGGTGCAGTCCCGTACGACGATCGGCTGGTCGCTGTCGATGCAGATGCCGTCGCCCTCGTTACCGGTGACCTCACAGCCGGTTATCTCGCCACGGGCCCCCGGCGCCAACCGGATGCCGTCGCCGCCGCAGTCGCGCACGGTCGACTCGGTCAGCGTCGCCTCGCCGCCCTCCTCGATCGCCACGCCCCCGGTACGTCCCTCGTAGATCTCGCATCCGCGCAGCACACAGCGGCCCTGCCCACCGACGAGCACACCCACGTCGTCGCTGGTACCGAACCGGGAGTCGGTGAACTCCGGGCTGCCGCCGTCGAGGCTGCGGACCGAGGCGAACCGGGTGTCGGTGATGTCGGCGCCCTGGATCCGACCGCGACCGTTCTCCGCGACCACGACGCCGTGGCCCTGGCAGCCGGTCACGACGAGTTTGCGCAGCACGGGGTTGGCTCCGGTGGCGATGCGTACGCCATGCTGCCGGGACCGCTGGATCTCGGTGTCGTCGAAGGTGCCGGCGGCGGAGTCACTGATCAGTAACGCGGCATCGGCGCAGTCACGCAGCCGCAGGCCGGTGAAGGTCGGGTCGCTGTGGCCACCGATCCACACCCCGGTCGTCGAGGCGTCACTGACCTCACACTGGTCGAAGTTGCCACGGGACCGGCCGACGATGCGGATGGCATGCCCCCGGGTACGGCTCAGCCTGGCGCGGGCGACGAGCGGATCCGCGCCGTCGGCGATGAGCAGCCCGACGCCCGCCGTTTCGGTGATCACGCAGTCCTCCACCATCGCCCGGCCGAGTCCGGTGACGTACACGCCGACGTCCGAGGTGTCCCGGACCTTGGTCGCCGAGATCCGGGTGGTGGCACCTTTCTCGAGCACCACCGCCGGTCCACCGATCCGGAAGATCTCGCACTGCTGTACGAGTCCCTTCGCGCCGTCGGTGCTACAGATCCCGTTGCCCTGCGCCTCGCTGATAACGCAGTCCCGTAGGGCCAGGTCGGCTCCGGTGCGCAGCACCACGCCGGAGCTACCGACCCGTTCGATCCGGCAGCGTTCCAGGGATCCGCTGGCGTCGTCGGTCGCCACGATCCCGGCACCGACGGAGTTGGTGATGCCACAGTCCGCCATCACGATCGACGCACCGGACCGGACGAACACCGCCGCTGGGGACTCGGCCTGCAGGTCGCAGTTGTCCAGTCGCAACCGGCCCACTCCGACGTCGACGGTGGCCCGCTTGTCGTCGCGATGCCGCAACGTGAGGCCCGCCAGGGTCGCCGTCTCGGTTTGCATGAACACCGCGTGTCCGTCGGGCGGGGCGATGAGCACACTGCCCCGTCCGTCGCGGGCGGTGATGGTGACCGGTACGGACAGGTGCAGTGTCTCGGCGTACTCACCGGGCAGGACGTCGATGATGGCCCCGCTCTCCGCCATGGCCAGCGCGTCGGAGATGCGGCGGTGGCAGCCGGGGTGCGTGGCCGAGACGGTGTAGACGCGACGCGAGGTCACTTGTTGGCTCCGGGTTGCTGGTTTCCGCCGGTGGCCGCGTCGCCCTCTCCCAGGTCGCGGGCGACAGCCTCGATGTCGACACCGTCGAGCAGGTCGGTCGGTGGGCGTTGGAGCAGGTCCAGGAACGACTTTGGTACGGACATCGCGTCGGTGAACGCCGTCCCCCAGTCGATTTCCCCGTTGAGCACGTCGTCGATCTCCGCTCCGGCCATGCCGACGCTGCCGACCTGCTCAGCCACCCGGGTACGTGCGTCACGCTGGGCCTCGCGGATGGTCTCCACGATGAGGCTCGCCAGCTCCGCTCCGGACATCGACCGGTAGGCCTGGTTGAGGAACTTCAGCTCGGTGATCGCGCCCTGCGAATCGACCTCGACGGACAACTGTCGCTTCGGCGCGGTGGCCGAGCCGGTGACCGAGGCGATGCTCTGTTGCAGGCGGGTCATGCTCTCCCGCTGCTGTGCCAGCTCGGCCATCATCTCGTTGATGACTGACTCAAATCCGGACGCCATGACGCTCAGTCCTCCCACTCGTCGTCATAGGACGGGCGACCCAGCACCGAGTTCGCGCCGCGATCATCGTGCCAGGTGTCGTCATAGGCAGCGACCGACTCCCAGCGCCGTGCCTTGCCGGCCTCGGCAGGTGCGCCGACGCCGGCACCGTACGACATCGGTTGGCCACCGAGGCCCATCGGGTGTCCCCCGTACGGCCCGTCGTCGGCGACCGCGGATCGTCCTCGGCTTGCCACCGCGGCTCCCAGGCCGGTCAGCACCGTTGGCGGGTCGTCGTAGTCGGGCGCGTACGTCACCGTGTTGCCGCCGAGGTTGGCGGACGTCAGGCTCGTGGCCGTGGTGAGGCTCGACGGCGTCTGCGTGAGGATCGGCAAATCAGGTGGCGTGATCGCCGCTGCACCCCGCGGTGGGGTCACCGACAGGCCGCCGAGTACGGCGATGTCCGGCTTACCGTCGTCGTTGACGTCGACCCCGGTCATACCGTTCGGGGTGGTCACCAGCGGTGCATTGTCGAGAATCTCACCGTTGACCCCGATGTCGGGTTTGCCGTCACCGTTGACGTCGACCCCGGTGACCCCGTCCACCGTGATCAATGTGGCGTCGTGCAGTGGCTTACGGTCCATGCCGAGGTCGGGGAGACCGTCGCCGTCCACGTCGATGCCACGGATCCCGTCCTTGGTGACGATCGGGGCGTCCGGCAGGATCTGGCCGCTGATCCCGACGTCCGGTCGACCATCGCCGTCGACGTCGATACCGATCGTGCCGTCGGGCCCCCGCACCACGGGTGCGTCCTTCAGGATCTCGCCGTCGACGCCGATGTCCGGGCGTCCGTCGGCGTCGACGTCCACGCCCTTGACTCCGTCGAGTTCGACGAGCTTCGCGTCAGGCAGCGGCTTGCCGTCGAGGCCGAGGTCGGGCACGCCGTCGCCGTCCACGTCGATGCCAGTTACGCCCTTCTTGTCCTTGGCCTTGGGTGCGTTGGGCAGAGCGCGGTTGGTGTCGGTGAGTCGACCGCCTGGTAGACCACCGCCGGCACCACCACCTTCGCCCTCACCGGAGCCACCACCTGAGCCCTCGCCCTCGCCTTCGCCCTCCGAACCAGGGCCACCACCACCGTCGAGGCCCGAGCCGGAGCCTTCGCCGCTACCGCCGCCTTCCCCTTCGCCCTCGCCTTCGCCTTCGCCTTCGCCCTCACCCTCAGGACCAGAACCGCCACCCCCACCGCCGCCTTCCCCTTCGCCCTCGCCCTCAGGACCAGAACCGCCGCCGCCCTCTGTTTCCGTCTCGTCCTCCTCACCGTCACCGTCTTCGCCGGTGCTGCCGCCGCCACCGCTCTTGGGTTCCTGGGTCCAGGTCTCCGGAAGGGCATCCAGCTTCCCCTCTATCCGGCGATATTCATTTGCCAGATCTACGAGGACCTGCCGTGCCGCAGCATCGTACGAAGCCTTGATTGCCGCCACATCCACGCCGGCAGGAGGCGGGTCGGGTAGTTCGTCGAGAATCTTGGTGTTCAGCCACTCATGCAGGAAGTTGACCTGCCGCTGCGCCTCCGTGAGTGCTTCACCGCCCAACTTGAGCTCGGTCTCGTAGCTGTCAAAAACAGGAAGACCGATCGAATCCTCAAGCTCCTTGATCGCCGACGAAACCTTGGTCATGAATCCGTCGAATGCGGTAGCGGCAGACCCGGTCCAGGTTGCCCCGACGACCTTCTCCACCTCTGTCTTGATACTCGAGCGGAGAGTGCCGAGGTTCTTGTACACATTCCCGAAGATCGCCGAGGCATCTTGTAGCGAACTCGGCTTACCCGCAGCTAACGCTGCCTTGATCTCATCCAATTTCCAGGACTCATAATTCTCCGGCACCAGACTCCCCTCCCCCAGACAAAGCAAGTTAGACAGCGACAGGAACTACCGCACGATTTACAGCTTGAGGCCGGGCAGATACTCCTTCACCTGCGCGACCAACTCGTCCAACTCGGTCATCACGGCACTGGCGTCGTCACCCGAGCGCCGATACTCTGCCGCAACATTCTTCAACGCACTGACAGTCTGGGTCAGCAACTTCCGCAGGTCAGCCAACTCTTCCTCCACCTCTCCCTTACGCAGGTCGTAGTGCAGGCTCAGAGCTGTGCCGTCCGGAAAGTTCCCGGGAGAGATGCTACTGCTGGGAAGGGACGTAAAGAACGGATCGATCAAGTCCACGCAAAGCTTTTCAAGCTTTCCAGCAAGAGTCTCGATATCTTCGGGCTTAACGGCTACTGCCACCGCGATCTCCTCTGCTCATCATAGAAGGCTCCATCTTTTTTTCGACCCGATAATCGATTTCCGGTTCGCAATGTCTTTCAGGCTTGCTTCGGGCTGCCGAGAGATTCGTTCAAGGAGTCAGGCTCAGCTCTCATCCACACCGCGATCTCCTCTGGTTCCCATACGAACCTGCTTCTTCCGGCTAGCGCCGGGATGCGCCCGACTGCCAGCCACCCTGGGACGGCCGTTGTGGCCGAGGTACCCCACGCGGGCGCCTCACCGGAGCTGCCCACTCGTCGACCACGTCCTCCTCTTCGTCGTCGAACACGGGACGACCAAGTGCGGTGACCGGCATCAGATCGTCGGTCCACACCTCCTCGTCCTCCTGCAGCCACGTCTGCCGCTCACGCTCGTTGTTGTTGGCTCCACCGGCACCGGCACCCACCGCCGGTGGAATCGGCGGCGGATAACCGAGACCGCCCTGGCCAGGAAGAGCCATCGAGGAGTCGGCGGACGTCGTCGACCCCTCACCACCGGACACCCGCCGAACCTGATCGGTCGGCACCCAACCACTGGGATCGGGTGACCCCGGCGAATCCGGCGACCCGGACGAGTCCGGGTTCATCGGCCGGCCGTCAAACCCGATGTCCGGCACACCATCACCGTTCATGTCGAACCCGGTCCGCCCATCAGGACCGGTAGCCACCTGACCCCCTGCCGCAGGACCCGATCCAGGCAGTGCCCGGCCGTCCAGACTCATGTCGGCGATGCCGTCGCCGTCGAGGTCGATCCCACCGGCGACCAACTGGCTGCCCTCGGGCAGGTCACCACCAGGTAAGGGCTGCAGATCCAGGGAAAGATCCGGCACGTCGTTACCGGTGATGTCATAACCGGTGGTGCCGTCCGGACCGGTGACCAACTGGCTGCCCTCCGGCGCACTACCGTCACGCAACGCCCGGCCATCCATCCCGACGTCAGCGACACCATCGCCATCGAGATCGACACCCATCGAGCCGTCCGGGCGCCGCACCACGCGGCTACCAACGGGCAGATCGCTTCCGGGCAGCCGGACACCGGCAGTGCTCAGATCCGGAACACCGTTACCCGTCAGATCAAGACCACGCGTGCCATCCGGCCCGGTGACCAACGAGCCGTCCCTCAAACCCCCCAGCCCACCACCCGCACCGAGATCCAGCCCACCGCCCGACCCCAGACCATCCAACCCACCACCCGAACCGCTCGAACCCAGATCCAAGCCACCGCCCGACCCCAGACCATCCAGCCCACCACCCGAACCACCGCCGTCGAGCAGGTTGTTCAACTTGTCGTCCAAGCCGCCCAGGCCATCGTCGCCACCACCCAGGTCCAGATCCGACTTGTCGTCCTTCTCGTCGCCGCCCTCATCGGTGGCGTCAGACTTGACCTTGACTGACGAGAAATCCGGACCGGACGGCAGGAACCGATATTCCGGCGCAGCAGCCAGATACGCATCCGACAGGGTCCTGACAATCGTCTTGCGAATCGACTTCATGTTGTCGATGACGGTGTCCACCGCTGCGATGTACTTCTCGCGGGCAGCCCAGAACCTCCGCTCCTCGGAAGCACTGTTCGTACTGTTCTTGTCGCGCCAGTAGGCCGGATGGTCCATCGCCCTCCAGAGGCTGGAGTGCTCGTCGGTCCCCTTACCGTCCTTGTTGATCCGACTCCACTCCGGATGGATGTACCCGTGCAGGTGGGTATCGAAGTTCTTCTGGGCCGTGCCGTGCGGTATCGCCACCAGGTTGCGGGTGGCGTACGCGTACTCGCCGACCCTCTTTCCGATCTCGTCCATGAGCTTCAGAAAGACTTCTACGGTGTCGCCGAACACGTTCGCGGCCGGACCGGTCCAATAGCCACTTCGATCGAGGTCCGCCCGACGCAGCTCGCCCCGCATACTGGTAAGTCCGTCCAGGACCTTCTCCAACCGGTCGGCAGCATCTTCGGCCGCCTCCGGGCCGGACGCCGTGGCCCCTTCGCCCGGTCCCTCCTGGTAGAGCCACTCCCGATGAAGCTTGGTGTGCTCCTCGATCACCTTCCCTTTCGAATTCCGGAGCTCCCACGCCTTATCCGTCCACTCGCCCACGCCACGCCCCTCCCCTGATCTCGGCAGCCGGTACCACCCATTCCGTCGGTAGACCGACCGGCAGTATCGATCGTGAAACGCGTTGGCGACTCGGCGGCGGAACGACCCAGGACGTCGTCAACCGGGTTCGCCCCAGCGTGGTGTCGACCAGTGGCCGCTCCAACTCGACGACCGCCCCCTGGTACGCGGTGACCAACCCCTGCAAGATCTTGTCGGCCTCACGATCGATGGAGACACGGTCACAGGCCACTCCGATGGCCCGCATCTGCACCTCGTACGCGCTCACATCCCGTTGGAACTCGGCAAGGTCATGCTGGGTGGTCGAGAGGGCATCGGCAGCCTGGGCCAACGCCCTGCCCTGCCCACGTAAGGGTGCTGCCAGCCGCTCCGCCGCATCGGCCAGGCCGACGATCACCATCGAGAGCCGGACCGCCGACGAGCCGGCCCGAACGAAGGCCGGCAGGGCGGGCTGGGCCTTCCCCCTGAGGAGATTCGCGACCTCGCCCAGCGCCGCGCCCAAGCGCAGCAGCACCTCACCGGCGGCTTGCAGGGTAGCTGGATCGCCGCCATGGAGCACATGCTCCACGGTGTGACGGCTGCCGACCTTCGTGCTCCGCATGGTTTCCCCTTCCATGACGACGCCAGCGGGTGGTCACAGTTTCGGAATATCGTCGACCGGTAGTGGACTGTATTCCGGATAGGTCTTGGAAATAGATTTGATCATGCCCATTAGACGGTCGAGGTCATTCTTGTTGATCTCGTCTGTCTGTTCGTATACATCGGCCAGTTTTAGCAATTCCTGACCGGTGTCGTAGAACACCTTAGAAAGGTCGACCAGCAGCTTGACCAGGTCGGTGTTCACTCGGGTGCCGTACCGTTTCTTCAAGGCCTCGGCACCCGGCTCCACCGAACCCGGTCGGATCATCGCCGCCTCCGCCTCCAGGGCGAGCCCGTCGAGCGTCTCGGACCAGTCGATAAATTTGATCCCGAGCAACCTGATGTCTCTCGGGCTGGCCGTTACCTTTTCCTCTGCCATCCCGTCCTCCTACCCCAGATGGATGGCTGGGCCGGCCCGACGGCCGGCCCAGCTACCTGATCAGGCACCCTCCTGCCAGCGGGCCGAGTTGACCCGCTCGGTCAGGTTGTAGTTGTCCAGGACGTTCCGCAGGCCCGGAGCAGCCTTGGTGGTCAGGATGGCCGCCATCTCGTTGATGTGCCGTTCCCAATTCGCCTTGCATTGCAGGTAGAGCATCTTGGCGTCACCATCCCAGCTCGCGAGCTTGGTTTCGGCGGCCGTCTCGAAATCGTCCAGCGCGGTGTCGATCTTGTTGTGCGTCGCCCGGATGTACTCGATGACGTTCAGGAGGTCTTCTTTATCGTATTCATAAGCAGTCACGGTTTATTCCTCAGCTTCCATTACTGACTAATTGAAGAACGCCTGCCCACTCGCGTAGTCCTCAGCCTGCTCGACGTTGCCGGCGCCACCGACCAGCCGGTCGGCGATCGAGTCCAGTTCCTTGAGGACACCGTTGAATTCGTTACTCCACGCATCCATCGTCTGTCGGAAGAGCGTGGCGGCCTGACCTTTCCAGTGAAGGGCGGACGTGTGCGTATCCAGGTCACGCATGTAGCCGACGATCTCCTGGTAGGTAGCCACGGCTAATGCGCCGGCTTCCTTCATAGCTTCGCTGTCATTTGACGTGTTCATCGCAACCGCCTCTCTCTTGTCGACACAATGGGTGAATGTGACTGGGATGGGCCGCGGACTTCACGCGGCGTTTGACGCTATTCAGCGGGTTCTCCACCGCCTCCCCCCGCCGTACCTGTCCCGGTGCTGCCCGACCTCGGCGTGCCCGGCAGCATCGATGCGCCCGGCTCCACCAGCGGCACGGTGGCCCGGGCCGCCGCCGGGTCGAGCGGGCTTCCCACCGGCAGCAGTTCCAGGATCGGTGCCGGCACCGGCATCGCGGCCACCCCGCGGTAACCGAGCGCCGCCGCCGCGTCGTCGGTCGGGATCGGATAGCGCACGCCGTTGTCGACCAGCAGGTAGCGGGTGCCCCCGGCGACCCCGGGCCCGGGCAGGTCCCGCACCAACAGACCGGTCCCGGCCGTGATCGAGACCTGGTCTGCTCCACTGCCCAACGGAGCGCCCGACGGCTTCGGGGACACCGCCAGCCCGAGGTGCACCTCGGGCCCGTCGGACTTCATGGAGATTCGCAGGCACGGCGCCTTGTCCGGGTCGACCTGGAGCAGGCGCGGCGGCTGCGCCGGCAGCCCCTGGTTGACCGAGGAGAAGGCGGACATCCGGGCCTGCGCCAACGTCGCCGGGCTCAGCTCCAACATGGTCACCCGACCACCGGGATACGCGGTCCGGGTCGCCTGGTCAGCCAGCATCAGTGCGGCACCCACGGCGGTCAGCGGCGACAACCCGTCGGTACGCATGACGAAGAACTGGTCGGCTTCACCGGCCCCGACGCTGGGCACCTTGAACAGTTGCCCGACGACGGAGGCCTGACCGTCGATCTTCGGGCCGGCGCTGCCCCGGTCGGAGACCCCCTCGGCCACCAGGTCCGGGCCAACCGGCACTGCGTTGATCCACGACCAGCCGACCTGGCGTACGGTCGCCGCCGAATAACCCAGCGCGCTGAGCATCGCCGTGTTCGGCACCCGTAGCCGCTGGTTGTTCCAGATCAGGAAGGTCTGGTTCACCGGGGTCCGGACGACCAGCGCCTCCTCCGACGCCGCGACGACGGGCACGTCGGCGGTCGGGCCCACGTCCAGCGTGACGTGCGGGCGGTTGACACCGACGGAGTCCGGGCGGGTGGTCGAGCAGACCCGCCATTGGCTGGCGGTCAGGCGCTTGGTGTCGGGCAGGTAGTCGGGTGCGGCGAGGATGCCGACGGGCAGCCCGCGCCGGACGTCACGCAGCGAGTTGCGCGACACGGTCACCACCTTCGGCGCGCCGTTGAGGATCAGCCGGGCGGAGGTGTGGTTGAGCACCGGGCGCAGGACACCGTCCACGACGACGTACCGGGTTCCGGTCTCCTTCTCCACCACCAGCACGCCCGGTTTCCGCCAAGCCTTGCTGCCGCCGGGGGCGAAGAACCCGTAGACCCCGAAGCCGACCAGCATCAACCCGCCGAGCAGCAGGCCACAGACCGATCCGACCAGGAACCGGCGCAGCGGTGACATCGGCGCGTCGGGGTCGGCCCGCAGCAATGCGGACACCATCCGGCCCACCACGAAGGCATGGGCCTGGGCCTGATCTCGGCGGTTGTGCACGGGTGGCTTCTCCTCCTGCCGGGTCGGTTGGTCTGATCGGGTCCGCTAGCCGGCCAGGGAACGGGCCCACTGGTAAGCGTCGAAGACAGCCAGCAGGGTCAGGATCATGCCCAGGGCGAACAGGTACTCGACGAAGTCGGCGATGCGTCCCCAGTAGGGCAACAGCCGCCGGCCCGGCAGACTGCGGGACATCGCAAGGGTGGCCACGGCGATGGCCAGCAGGCCGATCACGGACAGGGCGGCGACCATCTGGGTGCCGCCGGCGAGCCGGATGATGAGCACCGACAGTCCGACCAGTACCGGCAACAGGGTCGCCGCCCGTTGCCAACCTGAGCCGAGACTCCGCGAACGCAGCGCCAGCACACCGACGACGGAGATGACGAACCAGGTCGATGCCCATCCGCCGGTGCGGGCCAGCACCGCGAGCCCGCCGGTGCAGATCACCCCGGCGGCGACCAGCAGCCAGGTGAGGTAGGTGTCGGCAACCAGGGCACCGGAGATGACCTTGCCGCTGGGGAACGGATCGATGTCGTCGGAGAGATCGGCCGCGCTGGTGGGTAGCTGGGGCAACCGGAGCAGGGCCATACGGAACGCCAGTGAGGGCGCGGAGGCCGTGGCCAGCAGCGCCACCGTCAGGACGGCCGCCGCAGCCTGGGCACTGGCCAGCCCGAGAACCATCAACAGCGTGTAACCGGAACCGGCCAGGCTGGCCAGCCACGTGGCCAGGAAGAAGGCGCGATAGTGCCCGACCGCGAAGGTCACCAACAGGGCGGTGACGCTCGCGGCAACCGCCGCACACAGCAGTTGTGGCGCGGCCGAGTCACCGGATGCCGGCGGCGGCAGCACGGTGTAACCGGCGAGGCCGGCGAAGGGTACGGCGGCCACCCCGAGCGTGATCGCGGCCCAGCCGTCGGCCAGCGCCCGGGAGCACATCATGGCGCCGAAGGCCAGTCCGACGGCACAGCCGGTGGCCAGCGTGCCGCGACGGGTGACCCCGTCGTCGAGCAGGATGACGAAGCAGGTGAGCAACGTGACGGCACAGCAGACGAGGAACAGCACCCGGGTCAGGCTGTCCCGCCACCGGTCGGGGCGGTTGCTGACGCCGGTCGCGAGTCCGTCGACCAGGTCGTCGAAGTGCACCGGCGGCAGTTGCTTCTCCCTCGGCCGCAGATAGAGCGTCTCGCCGTCCCGGATCTGAAGTGAAGCGGGGGTGAGGTCCTCGTCGAGCGGCCCGCCGCCCAGCCGTTGCAGCACCCAGTCGCCCTCGCCGGTGAAGGCTCGGTTCTGGCCGGGCTGGTCGAGCACTCCGGACATGGTGGCCCGCTGCACCAGGACCGGCATCAGGTCGGCCAGCGGCACCATGGACGGTAGCGCCACCTCCACCGTCCGGTGCGGGGTAACCAGGACGACGCGGCTCAGGTCGCTCATCGGTTGGCCTCTCCTGGTTGATCGCCGGCCGGATCGACGATCAGTGGTGTCTGGAACTGGATCGGGTTGGCCCGGCGGCGCACCAGCTGGGCTCGGCCGACGGGCAGGGTCAGCGGCTTGACCTGACCGAGGAAACCGCCCTCCTCACGGGGGCAGGAGAAGAGCACGGCGGTGCTGCCCAGGTCCCACATCCGGCGTAGCAGCGGGTCGCTCATGCCCCGGTGGGCACCGGCGGTGCTGCGGGAGACGATGACGTGCAGACCGATCTCCGCACCGTGGGCCAGCAGGTCGACCAGCGTCTCCGCCGGGTAGTCCATGGTGCCGGAGATCATGTCGTAGTCGTCGATGAGCACGATCAGTCGCGGCCCCTGCCACCAGTCCCGGGCGGACAACCGGTCCGGACTGATGTCCGGGCCGGGTACCCGGCTCTTGAGCAGCGGTACGCCCCGACCGAGCACCTCTCGCAGGGCCGGGGCGTTGAGGGCGTACCCGACCGTCTGGTTCGCGGGAAAGATGTTGGCCAGGTTGCGACGCGGGTCGACGACCAGGACCTGCGCCTCGGCCGGCGGGAAGCGGTCGATGATGGCCTGGGCGACATGGCGCAGCAGGTTGGTCCGACCGGTCTCGGTGTCGCCGAAGATCATCAGGTGCGGGTTGGTGCCGAAGTCGTGCCAGACCGGCTGGAGCCGCTGGTCGTCGAGGCCCAGCGCGACCCGCAACTCGCCCTCACCCGGGGTGGCCGGCAGGGCCTGCCGCGCCAGCACCTTGGGCAGCATGCGTACGGCCGGCGCGGGCTCGCCGGTCCAGCCGTCCCGGACCGCCCTGACCAGGGCAGCCAGCGCGGCACCGTCCTCGACGGACGACCCGCCGGACTCCGGTTCCGCCGGGTCGCCCAAGACCGGGTCGCCTTCGTCGGACCGCAGACGCGGTACGACGGTCAGGAAGTGGAACTTGTCCGGGGTCAGACCACGTCCCGGCAGTTCGGGTACGGTCTTGGCCTTCCGGAAGTCGATCTCGGACTCCATGGCGTCACCGAGGCGCAGCTCGAAGCGGCTCTGCAGGACGTCACGCAGCCACGGCCGGATCTCCGACCAACGACCCGCACTGATCACCAGGTGCACGCCGTAGCTCAGGCCCCGGGTGGCGATCTCCTGGATCGCCGGCTCCAGCACCTCGAATTCCTGGTGGAGGGTGAACCAACCGTCGATGACCAGGAAGACGTCGCCGAACCGGTCCTCGGCGTACTGTCCCGCCGCCCGGGCCCTCCGGTAGGCGGCCATCGACTCCACGTCGTGCTGGCCGAAGTGCAACTCGCGTTGGTCGAGGATGTCGGACACCTCGGCCACCACGCGGGTGACCCGCTCCCGGTCCCTCCGGTTGGCCACCCCGCCGACGTGCGGAAGTTCGGCCAGCGCCGCCATCGCGCCGCCACCGAAGTCGAGGATGTAGCACTGGACCTCGCGTGGGGTGTGGCTGAGGGCGAGTCCGGCGACCAGCGTACGCAACAGGGTGCTCTTGCCGCTGCGTGGCGCCCCGACCACCACCGCGTGCCCCTTGGCCCCCTCCAGATCGGCGACCAGCAGGTCCCGACGCTGCTCGAAGGGCCGGTCCACCAGACCGACCGGCACCCGCAGCCCACCGTACGGGGTACCGAAGCCACGCAACGGGTCGAGCGTGAGCGGCGGCAGTACCTCGTCCAGGGCGGCCGGCTCGGCCAACGGCGGCAGCCACACCCGGTGCGCGGGCGGTCCGGCATCATGCAGCCGGTCGACGATCACCGCCAGGGTCGTCTCGGTCGCCGGGACCTCCTCGGCGGACGGTTCCCGGGGCGGTGGTTCGACCGGCCGCGACGAGGGCACCACGTAACCGGCCTCGAAGCCCACCACGCGGGAGTTGCTGACCGGCTGGGCGACCCGCTTGCCCCGGATCGGGCACGGGCCGGAGACGTACGCGCCACGGAACCGGACCAGCGTGGTGGTGTCCGTACGCAGGTAGCCGGAGCCCGGTGGCAACTGCTTCTCGTACGCGTCGTTGACACCGATGACGCTGCGCGACTCCATGGACGAGAACATCTTCAGACCGATGCGGTACGACAGGTGGGTCTCCAGGGTGTGGATCCGCCCCTCCTCGAAGCGCTGCGAGGCCAGCAGCAGGTGCACCCCGAGCGATCGACCGAGTCGGCCGATCATCATGAACAGGTCGCTGAACTCCTGTTTGACGCTCAACAGCTCGCCGAACTCGTCCACGATGATCACCAGCGTGGGCAGCGGATCCAGTTCGGCACCGGCGGCGCGGGCCCGCTCGTACTCCAGCACCGAGGTGTGGCTGTGCTTGCGCAGCAACTCCTGTCGACGGACCAGCTCACCCTGGAGCGCGTCCTGCATCCGGTCGACCAGCGGCAACTCGTCGACCAGGTTGGTGATTAGTGCCGAGACGTGGGGCAGCCCGTCCAGCCCGAGGAACGTGGCACCGCCCTTGAAGTCGACCAGCACCATGTTGAGCTTCTCCGAGGAGTGCGCCAGGGCCAGCGACAGCACCAGCGTACGGATCAGCTCGCTCTTGCCGGAGCCGGTGGCACCGATGAGGATGCCGTGTGGTCCCATGCCGCCCTGCGCGGACTCCTTCAGGTCCAGTTCGACGGTCTGGCCACGCTCGGTGATACCGATCGGCACCCGCAGGTGGTCCCAGGCCGTCCGGGCCTGCCACAGCACGTGCGGGTCCATGGTGCGCAGGTCGGCGATACCGAGCAGGGCGGCCAGGTCGGCGGAGACGGCGGTGGCGTCCGCGACGACACCGGTCCCGCCCAGCCGGTAGGGGGCGATCTGCCGGGCCAGGGCGCGACTACGCACCAGGGTCAGTCCGTCGACGCGGCCGATCGGGGTGGACTTCTGGTCACCCGCCCGGCTCATGTCGACCTTCTCGATGTCCCCCTCGCTGATCCGCAGCCGCAGCGTCGTCGGGGCCCCGTCCCACGGCAGACTGCCGTCGACGTCGATGGCAACCAGGTTGCGGTAGCCGGCACCGCCGAGCCGGTGGTTGCCCGGGATCGGTGCCTCGTCGAGGACCACCACGACGAACGGTTCAGTCGGGCTCGGCAGCACCCCGGGTTCGTAGCGGCCCCGTTCCTCCAACGACTTGCCACCGAGCAGCTTCTCCAGGTCGACCCAGGCATCGCAGACCAGGCGTACGGCACCGGCCGCGTCGGTCTGCTCGCCGTGCTGCGCGTGTGGCAGCCACTTGACCCAGTCCCAGTCCCGCAACCGGTCGGTGCTGGCCAGTACGGCGATCTGCACGTCCTCCGGACTGTGGAAGGTGGCCAGTTGCGCCACCATGGCCCGGGTCAGTGCCCGGGTCACGTCGGCATCCCCGTCCAGGCTGACCCGGGCGAAACCGCGCAGGTAGACCGCCACCGGCATGTCCTCGATCACCGTGTAGGCGCGCAGGAAGCGACGGAGCGCACCGGCGCTCAACGGTTCGAGGTCCTCGACCGGCTTGGTCTGCGGGGCCTGCAGCGTCAGCGCCAGTCGTTGCTGGCCCAGTCCGATCCGTACCTCGGCGAAGTCGGCGTGGTTGGCCCGGCGTTCCCAGAGCCGGTCGGTGGGCACCAGCGCCCAGAGCCGGGCCGGGTCCGGGTGGGTGAACAGCACCGAGATGCGCTGCTTGTCGACGCTGCGGCGCACCTGCTTGCGGGCCTGGCCGAGGTAGCGCAGATAGTCCCGCCGCTCGCCCCGCAACTTGGCCTTGCGCTCCGTCCCGGCCCGCATCAGCACGGCGAACGCCATGACGATGGCCGACACCCCCATCAGTCCCGAGGTCAGGTAGAGCATGGGACGGCTCTCCCCCGGCTGGAGGTAGAACATCGCCATCGCACCCGAGCCCATGACCATGGGGAGATACGTCAGCAGGTTGGTGATCTGACCGCCGGCCGTCTCCGGAAGACCGGGCGGCTCCTGCAGTGGGAACTCGCCCTTGTCGATCGGTGGGGCGGATCGGCGGGGTGTCCGCGTCACCTGGATCGTGCTCATCCGAACCTTCCTCGGCGGTCCCGGTCCGACGGCCGGCCCCTGCCGCGCCGGGACTGCGGTTTGGGCTCTTCTTCCAGCTCACCGATGCTGCGCCAGCCCCGCCGGGTCCCGCGCGGGATCAGGTACCCCACCAGCCCGATGAGGCCGGCCAGGACGACGGCCGTCAGGGAGAACTCGAAGGCTGCCTCCCGGGCCGAGGTCTCCGCCGCCGACTGCGCGACCGGGTTCAGCGGTGGCTGCGGCCCGACGGCGGGAACCCGGGTGTGCTCCTCCGGCAGGATCGTGGTGACCGCCTGGTACGGGTTCACCACTCCCCAGCCCATCTGCTGGTCCGGCAGGGTGGTGCCCGGATGGTCGGCGGTCAGCTCCAGCCGCCGCTTCACCTGCACAGCGGTGAGCTTCGGATGGTACGAACGCACCAGCGCGGCGGTGGCCGCCACGAACGGTGTCGCGTAGCTGGTGCCGCTGTCGACGAGGTGCCCGACACCACCCCGACTCAGACTCACCACATCCACTCCCGGGGCCATCAGATCGAGGTAGGAGCCGACCTCGGAGAATTCGCTGCGTCGGCCGTCCGGGCCGACCGAGCCGACCGCCAACACCTGGGGATACGCCGCCGGGTAGGCGACCGGGTTGCCCTGCTGCGCCTCGTTGGAGGCCGCTGCGACCAGCAGTACGTCCCGGCCCGCCGCGTACTCCACGGCCAGGCGCAGCTCCTCGCTGGGGAAGAAGGTGCTGGCCGAGACGTTGATAACGGAGGCCCCGGCGTCGACCGCCGCCCGGATGCTGCGGGCCAGGGTGGACGCGGTGCCGTCGCTCGGCCCGTTGGCCTGCCGGATCGGCATGATCGTCGCACCGGGTGCCAGGCCCACCATGCCGGTGCCGGATGCCGGCCGGGCGGCGATGACCCCGGCGACGAAGGTGCCGTGGCCGTAGCAGTCGTCGTCGGCGGCTCCCGCCCGGTTGACCACGTCGACGCCACGCCGTACCTTGCCCGCCAGCTGCGGCACCGCCGCGTCCACTCCGGTGTCGATGACGGCCACCAGCACGCCTTCACCCTTGGTCAGCGGCCACACCCGTTGCGGCTTCAGCCGCTCGTGTGTCCAGGGCACCTCGGGTAGCAGCTTCTGTGACGGGGTGGTGCACCGGGTCGTCGGGGCGGCGGCGGCCGGCGCGGCCACCACGACCGGCACCGGTAGTGCGGCCAACAGGGTCGTCCAGGCCAACAGGCGTACGGCCCGCGCCCGAACCCGCTGCCGCATCACTGCCTCCCACCGGCGTCGCCCTGCCGCGGCGCCCTGTCGCGGTCACTACGCGTACGTTGATCCGGCGGTTCATCGCAAATTTCAGGGATTCCGCCCGTCATGGGTGACCGAGCGTACGGACCAGTTCGACCCGGGACCGGATGTGGAACTGGCGATAGATCTTCGTAAGTGAACCCTCCACGGTGGTCACCGCGATGGACAGGGTCCGGGCGATCTCCCGGTTGGTGGCCCCCTGCACGACCAGCGCCGCGATCCGCTCCTCCATCGGCGTCAGCGGGGTGTTCTGTCCACGTGGGGTAGGCGTCAACCGGGCCCGTTCGGCCTCGACCCGGCCGCTCCAGGTCGTCGCACCCGCGGTCCGGCACAGTTGCGCCGCCTCGTCCAGCAGGCCCCGCGCCGTCGCCCGCCGGCGACGTCGCCGTTCGATCCCGGCGGCCAGTACCAGTACGCGGACCAGCTCGATCGGGGTGCCGAGCCGGCGGTACACGTCAGCGGAGGAGCCCAGCAGCGCGATCGCATCGTCAGCCCGGCCCTCGGCGAAGCTCAGCACGGCAGTGGCCCGCCGGGTGGCGGCGGTGGCCCGGGGGGACGCCGACCCGACGTCGGTGTCGTGCAGCTGGACCAGCAGGTCCCGGGCCTGCGCCAGGTCACCGGCATCGACCAGCGCCTCGACGAGGTCGGCCAGCAGCATCCGGGTCTGGTTGTCGGGGGCGATCGAGGACAGCCTCCCCCAGGCACGTTGCAGCGTGGTCACCGCACCGGGGAAGTCACCGGCCAGCAGCCGCCAGGTGCCGAGGAGATGGCCGAAGCAGGCGAGCCGCTCGACGTCGCCGACCCGTTCGGTCTCCTCGATCACCCGCTCGGCCAGTTCGATCGCCCGGGGCAGGCTGCCGGTCGCTGCCTCCGCCTCGGCCGAGGCCCACAGCACCAGGTGGCCGTACGCCGGCTCGACGTCGACGGCCAACTGCTGGAGCCGGGACACGGTCGCCAGCGCGCAGTCGTACCGCCCGCGTAGCCAGTCCACCCTGGCCAGCAGGTACAGCACCCACTCGAGCCCACCGAAGGTCCCGAACTCCCCGGCCAGCCGTGCCGCCTGCTGCAACGTGTCGTGTGCCTCGTCGTAGCGGTCGTTGTCGAGGTGCGTGCGGGCCAGCTCGTAGTGGATCAGGTAGGCGGCCTCGCCGAGGTCGGTACGCCGCTCCATCAGCCGGTTGGCGCGGTCCATCTCCTCCTCGGTGGGCTGGCCCAGTCGTGCCTTCATCGACAGCAGCACGTGCAGGGCACGAAGTTCCGCCCGGACGTCACCGACGGTCCCGGCGGCCTTCGCCGCCCACGCCGCGTCGGCCAGGGCGGGGCCGGTACGCAGGGCGGCGGCGTGGTGGACCGCCGAGTAGACGCGTACCCAGGGTTCCAGTTCCACGTCGTCCTCGGCCTCGGCGCAGGCCGCCGCCACCTGCTCGCCCATTCGGCCGATGGCGTTGCCGCTGGCGTCGAAGACGGCCAGCCGGGCGCGGGTCCGGAACCGCCTCGGCACCAGTGCGGCGAGTACCGCCTCGGCGGCCTCCCGCGCCTCGCTGAGCAGTCCGGCCAGGTGGGCGTAGCGGGCCTCGGTCAGCTTGCGTTCCGCCCAGCCGGCCCGATCCGTCACCGGGGTACGCAGCGCGGCCAGGCCGATCAGTTCCCGGGCGACACCGGCCGCCCCCTGCCCACTGGCGAGTTCCGCGGCGGTGGTCAGCGCCGCGGCGACGGTCGGGTCTTCGAGACCGGTGGCCAGCGCCAGGTGCCGGGCCCGTTCGATCGGGTCGGTGATGACCTCGACGAGCCGGGCGTGCATGGACATCCGGACGATGACCGGTGCCTCCGAGTAGACGGCGGCCCGCAGCAGCGGATGGCCGAACGAGACGGTGCCGTTGCCGTCCAGGTCGCAGACACCGGCTTCGGAGGCGGCGGTCAGATCGGCCACGGCCGTGTCGCAGCCGGCCTGGACCAGCAACGCCAGCGTCGGTCGGTACGCGGTGGCGGCCAGCCGGACGGTGTCCCGGGCGGTACGTGACAGCGCGGCGAGCCGCTGCCGCATCAGGGTGTCCAGGTGCACCGGTACCGGCAGCGGTTGCCCGGGGACGGGCCGTACGCCGCCGCGCTGGACCGCGTCGGCGATCTCCAGCGCGAACAGCGGGTTCCCTCCGGACAGCGTGCAGATCTGCTGTGCGATGGGCCGGCTGACCAGGTCCGCGGCCCGCTGCATGACCACCGGCACGAGGGCCTCGCTGGCCAGCGGTCCGACCTGGAGGGTGGTCACACCGGCCGGTTTCCAGTCGGGTGCGGCACCCGAGCGTAGGGCGGCCAGCACCTTCAGTCGTTCGGCGGCCAGCCGCCGAACGGCGAAACTGAGCACCTCGGCGCTGGCCGGGTCGACCCACTGCAGGTCGTCGAGCACGAGCGTGGTCGACACCACCTCGCTGATCGTCCGCAGCAGGTCGAAGATGCCGAGGCAGACCGCGAGGGAGTCCACCTCACCACCGGCCGGGTCACGTCGGCGCAGCGCCACCTCGACGATCCGCAGGGTGGCCAGCGGTAGCCGGTCGAAATGGTCGGCGGGTACGCCCGCAAACAGGTCGATCAACGTCACGAACGGCATCCGGGCGTCGGCCTCGGTCGGACTTGCCGACAGGACCAGTCCCGGCTGTTGCCGGACCACGTGCGCGAGCGCGGCAAGCACGGTGGACTTGCCCATGCCGGCGTCGCCGACGAGGACAGCGCCGCGTCCGCTCTCCCAGTGCGCCAGAGCCTGCTGGACGAGCTCCTGGCGACCGGCCACGTTGCCAGCGGTCATGACGTCTACATTCTCAAAGAGATCAACTCAAATTGGATCAACATAAGCGCTGTTTGTTACGGGGAATCGAACGGGAAGTGGCCTGGCGTGTGCCGGCGGGGGAACCCACCCCCATCGGTGGCGGGGGGAAGCCACCTGTCGGTCGTGGGCGAGCCCACGCCAGGCCACCTCGGCTACCTCACTCCCGGGTGAGCAGGTACGCCCGCTCCGGATCGAAGGTCACGTTGACGTTGGTGCCCTCGGTCAACGCGTCCCGGGGGTCCTTCCCCGCCTCGGTCACCGTGATGGTGCCGCCGGTCGTCTCCACCTCGTAGTCGATGGACGGCCCGTGGAACGTGGAACGCAACACCACACCCATGCCGTTGCCACCGTCGGTGACCGGGGAAAGCCGGGCCGTCTCCGGGCGCACCATCAGGTAGGCACCCACCGAGCCCGACGCGACCTTGGGGTGGGCGGGGACGGTGATCTGCTGGCCGAGCACGTTCACCGTGGCCCGGCCCTCGGTGATGTTCTCCGGCACCGCCTCGATGAAGTTGGCCCGCCCGATGAAGTCCGCCACGAACACGCTGGCCGGCCGGGCGTAGATCTCACCCGGGGTGGCCACCTGCTCCACCTGCCCCTTGTTCATCACCACGATCCGGTCGGACATGCTCATCGCCTCGTCCTGGTCGTGGGTGACGTAGATGCTGGTGATGCCGAACATCTTCTGGATGCGGCGGATCTCGGCCCGCATCGCGTCCCGCAGCTTGGCATCGAGGTTGGACAGCGGCTCGTCGAAGAGCAGCACCTTCGGCTGTACCACCAGGGCACGGGCCAGCGCGACCCGCTGCTGCTGGCCGCCGGAGAGCTCGTGCGGGCTGCGCTCCTCCAGACCGACCAGGTTCATGCTGGTCAGCGCCATCCGCATGCTGGTGGCGATCTCGTCCTTCGTACGCTTCTGTAGGCGCAGCCCGTACGCGATGTTCTCGGCCACGGTCATGTGCGGGAACAGCGCGTAGCTCTGGAACACCATCGCCATCGGTCGCCGCTGCGGCGGGATGTCGTCGATGACCTTGTCGTCGAGCAGGATCCGGCCACCGGAGGCGTCCTCAAATCCGGCCACCATCCGCAGGGTGGTGGTCTTGCCGCAACCGGACGGGCCGAGCAGGGTGATGAACTCCCCCGGCTTGACGTCGAGCGTGACGGCGTCGACTGCGGTCACCGTGCCGGAGCGGCTGGTGAACTGCTTGGTGAGCCCATCGAGCTGCAGGTGACCGGTGCTGGCCTCCTGGGGCGCAGCGGAAACGGTCACGGCAGGCGCGGCGGTCATCGTTTCTGCCTTTCAGACTTGGCGGTACGTTGCAGGGCGACGCCCCCGCCGACGATCAGACGGATGAGCCCGAAGGCGGTCAGCACGATTGCGGTCAGCACGGTGCAGTAGGCGAACGCCACCCCGTACCGGCCGGTGCTGGCGGCGCTGAGCACCTGCGATGTGATGATCTTCGTCTCGGGTGTGACCAGCAGGACGATGGTCGACACCGACGTCATGCTGCGGGCGAAGCTGTAACTGAGACCGGCCAGCAGGGCCGGCCGGATCAGTGGCAGGGTCACCCAGCGGAACGTCTGCAACGGGCTGGCCCCGAGGTCGGTCGACGCCTGCTCGATGTAGGGGTGCATCTGGGAAAGTGCCCCGACTGCGATGCGCTGGCCGGCCGGGACGCTACGGACCACGTACGCCAGAATGATGGCGACCGCACCACCGGCGATCGCACTGCCGCCGACCAGGCTGGGGAAGGCCACGAAGTCGCCGACCCAGCGGTCCGGCCGGTAGGCCAGCACGAAGCCGATACCGAGCACCGTGCCGGGCACCGCGACACCGAGGGTGCCCCCGAGGTCGAGCAGCCAGGCGGTGTAACGCAGGTGGCGCACCACCAGCCAGGCGATGACCAGACCGATGACGGCGGCGATCGGCGTGGCGATGACGGCGAAGGTCAGCGTGTCGAGAACCGCCTCGACACCCACCCCGAGGATGACCTCTTCCAGGTACTGCAGGGTGAACGTGTTGTCGACGCCGAACACCTTGGTCACCGAGCCGACGATCACCGTGCCGTACAGGCTGACGATGACCAGGGCGGCGAAGACCGCAAGGCCGTAGATCGGCCACCGGCTCCAGCCGGTGATCAGGTGGACGCTGCCGGACGGACGGCCGGTGATGGTGGTACGTACCTTGCGGTTGAGCCACCAGCGCTGGCCGAAGTACATCGCCAGCGACGGCACCAGCAGGATCACGCAGTAGACCGCGGCACTGGTGGTGTCGTACTCGCCGGTGACCGCGAGGTAGGCGCGGCTGGCCAGCACGGTGTAGTCGCCACCGAGCACCAGCGGGTTGGCCAGGTCGGCGATCGCCTCGACGAAGAGCAGCAGGAACGGGGCGACCAGGCCCGGTGCCAACAGCGGCAGGATCACCTTGCGCATGATCTGCCAGCGGCTGGCGCCCATGTTCATCGCGGCTTCTTCCAGCGCCGGGTCCAACGCCCGCATCATGCCGAGCAGACCCTGGTAGGCGACCGGGAACAGCGACAGCGACAGCACGAACACCAGACCGTCGAGGCCGTAGATGTCGTACTCGAGGCCGAAGATGCCGTTGCTGATGACACCCCGCCGGCCGTACAGCACGACGGTGGCGGTGGCCACCGCGAACGGCGGGCTGACGATCGGCATCATGGCGATGACGTGCAGGATCTTCTTACCCGGTACGTCCAGGCGGGCCTGGACGAACGCGAAGAGGAAACCCAGCGCGGTGCCGCAGAAGCCGACGAGCAGGCCGAGCACCAGCGTGTTACGCAGGATGGTGAGATCGACAGAGGAGGTGAAGAACTCCGCGTAGCGGGGCAGCGCATCCGGCGCGAAGGCCGTTGCCAACACTGCGACCAGCGGGACGACCGCGCCGATCGCCACCAGCACGACGCTGATGGCGATCAGGACACGGATGCCCATGTCACGGTGCCGACGCCGCCGCCGCCGCGGAGCGGCCACCTCAGGTACGGTGGCCACCTCGCGGTCGGACAGCAGAGTGGTCATGACTTCGGCGCCTGCGCAACTTCAGCGTCGAACCGCTTGTTCAGCGCCGACTTGGCCGTGCCGGCCGCGACGGCGTCGTACTGCACCATCGTCAGCTCGGAGAGCTTGACGACCTTGTCGGACACCTTGGCGTTCGGGTTGGTCGGGAACTGGTAGGCCTTCACCGTCGGGCCGATCTCCTGCGCCTCGGTGGTCAGCGCCCAGTCGATGAACTTCTTGCCGCTGGTCGGGTTCTTGGCCCCCTTGACCAGGGCGACACCACCGGTCTCGTAGCCGGTGCCCTCCGACGGGAAGCTCACCTTCAGGTCGGGGAAGCCCTCTTCCATCGTGGCGACGCAGTCGTGGGAGAAGATGACACCGACGGTCACCTCACCGCGGGCGGTCATCTGTCCCGGCGCCGAACCGGACTTGGTGTACTGCAGCACGTTCGGGTGCAGCTTGCGCATGTACTCCAGCGCCTTGGTCTGGTCACCGCCGGCCAGCTGGACCTGGGTCCAGAGCGCGGTGTAGGCGGTACCCGAGGTGGACGGGTGGGCGATGCCGATCTCCCGCTTCAGCTTCGGGTCGAGCAGGTCCGCCCAGGACTTCGGAGCCTCCAGCCCCTTCTCGGCCAGGAGCTTGCCGTTGCTGCAGAAGCCCAGCGCACCGACGTAGACACCGGTCCAGGTGCCGGCCGGGTCCTTGTACTTGTCCGGGATCACGGCCGCGTTCGGCGAGACGTACTGGTCGAGCATCCCGTCGGTACCGGCGGCGGCGTAACCGTCGGCCGGGCCGCCGTACCAGACGTCGAACTCGGCGTTGCCCTTGCCGGCCTTGATACGGGCCAGTGCCTCACCGCTGGACAACCGGACGAAGTCCGCCTTGATGCCGGTGGACTCGGTGAACTTCTTGGTGGTCGCGGCGCACCAGTCCTCGGTCGCGCCACACACCACGTGCACGATGCCGCCGTCCTTGGCGGCGTTGTCGCCGGTGTTCTCCCGAGCACAACCGGCACTGGCCGCGACGGCTACGGCCGTCAGCGCCGCCGCCAATGTCGCGCGCCGGCGCGACTGTCCCGTCATCGACACGTTGACCTCCACTTACGGAACCGAGATGTGCTCGGCTGACGATGTTTCGGCCAGGTTAGAGGTGTGTAACGAAGCATTCGGTAACGGTGATGTGAGCAACGGTGACACCGCCGTCACCTTGGCGGGCCGGCTACCCGCCGCTGGTCGGCGGCTCGGGCGGCAGGTCGGGCATCAGGTAACCGACCCCGCGCAAGGTACGAACATACGTCGACCCGCCCGGTAGGCCCGCCAGCCTCGACCGCAGTCGGTACACGGTGGACTTCACCACGTCACGCCCGCCGATCAGGTCGGTGGTCCCCCACACCTCACGTAGCAGGTCCTGCCACGACTGGGGCACACCCCGGCGGGTGGCCAGATGGGTCAGCAGCTTGAACTCGGTGAACGGCAGGTCGAGGCGGTGCCGGGCCAGCGTCGCCGTCTGCGCGGCGGGATCGATGGTCAACTGACCGACCCGGATCGCGGTGCTCGGGTCCCGTCGACGGCGGACCAGTGCCTGGGCGCGCAGCGCCACCTCACGCGGATGGAACGGTTTGGTGACGTAGTCGTCGGCACCGTGTTCCAGCCCGACGATGACGTCCTCGTGCTGCGCCAGCGCGGTGAGCAGCATGATCGGCACCTCGGAGCGGGCCCGGATCCGCTGGCAAACGGTCAACCCGTCCATGGTCGGCATCATCACGTCCAGCACGACCAGGTCGATGGCGTGGGACCGGAGCAGGTGCAGCGCGGTGGCACCGTCGTGTGCGGTAAGTACGGTGAACCCCTGGGTCTGCAGGGCGAACTCGATGATGATCGTCATCTGCGGCTCGTCGTCGACCACCAGGGCGGTGGGGCCGCCGGCACGCGGCTCGACCGGGCCGGTCACGACTTGCCCGGCAGGGTCAGCAGGAACGTGGTTCCCCGGGTAGAAGCGGTGTGAACCAGGATCTCGCCTCCGTGCAACTCGATGATGGTCTTCGTGATCACGAGGCCGAGACCGGTGCCATCGGCCAGCGGCCGACCGGTCGCGAAGCGGTGGAACAACCGGTGTCGTTCGGCCCGGGTCATGCCGGCACCGTCGTCGGTGACATAGATGGCAACCCCCGTGTCGATCAGCATCACGCGTACGTCGATGCTGCCACCCGTCGTGGTGAACCGGCTGGCGTTCGACAGCAGGTTCGTCAACGCCTGGGTCAGCAGCATCGGATCCGCCGGAATGCGCGGCATCACCTGCGGCACGTCCAGACTGACCCGCTGCTGACGCTGCCCGCACAACGGCCGCATCGCGGTGACGACGTCCCGTACCACCACCGACACGTCCACCTTCTCCAACTGCGGGGTGAAGAACCCGGCCTCGATCTTCGCCTGGATGAGCAGACTCTCGCAGAGACCGATGACCTGCGTGGACTGGTGGTCGACGACCTGGAGGAACCGCTGCTGTGCGGAGGTCAACGGTCCGGGTGTCCCCTCCCGCAACAGATCCACCGCACCTTTGATCATGCTCAGTGGCGTACGGAGCTCGTGGCTGAGGGCGGTGACCTGATCCGCCCGTCGCTGCACCAACTGCTCCAACTGGTTCAGTTCCGCGATCCTGGCCGTTGCCGCGCGTTTCATCCGCCAGGCCACGAGAGCGGCGCCGAGAAGCCCACCGCCGAGCGCCGCCGCCAGCGACCACCAGACGGCGTTCATGCCGGCCCTCCTCAAACCCTGTCGCCCACCGGCGCTCCGACAACACTCTCCGTAGCCGCCGATGCGTAGGCTCCACAGGCCTGTGGTCACGGCTTCGGCGCGGCGACGCTGTGCATTCTGCACGTCGGCGTCGCCCGCTACAACGGCCAAATGACCTGTTCAGTCCTTGACGGACGGTTGCAGCACCGGCGGTAGCGGCCGGTTGGACAGCACGATGCCGGACTGTGACCCGGTGCCGTGCGACAGCACCGGACCGTGACCCACGCCGCATCACGGAAGCGGACGACGCGTCGATCGCCCGCAGGTTCCGTGGGGGTCACGAATAACATCGAACGAACTCGAACACAATTGCACAGGAGATTGCGTGACACCGTTCTCTGACTCGGGTGTCGACCCGGCCACGGCAGGCACGCCCGAGCAATACGTCGCCCTGCTGCGACAGTTGCGCGACCGGTCCGGTCTCAGCTTCCGGACGATCGAGCGACGCGCCAAAGCCAATGGCCACGTCCTTCCCGCCAGCACCCTCGCCACGATGCTCAACCGACCGACCCTGCCCCGGCGGGACATGGTCGTCACCCTGCTCCAGGCATGTGACGTCTCCGAGGAACAGTCGACAGCGTGGCTGACGGCCTGGGGCCGGCTGGCGGCTGCCCGCTCGGCGCGAACCATCGCCGCTGGTCAGGTCACACCTGAAGGCACGGACCGGCCGGCCACGCAACCCAGCGGACCACATCCGCCCGGACAGGTCCCCCCGGGCGTCCCGGGCACCCCGTCTCCCCGTACGGCGGATACGGCGGGTCCGGCCCAGGTAACGACCACACGACCGGTCCCGTTCCAGCTACCCCCGATGCCCGCAGTCGTAATCGGTCGCAGTCACGAGATCGAGCAGATACTGGCGGCGATGACCGCCGACCGCGCGATATGCGTACTGGAAGGGCCCGGCGGCATCGGGAAATCCACCCTCGCCCTGCATCTGGCCCACCTTGCCGCCACCCGGTATCCCGGCGGCTGTCTCTACGTCGATCTGCACGGGGCGAGCGCCGGCCTTTCCCCGGTGCAACCGACCGAGGTACTGGCCCGTTTCCTACGGGCACTCGGCGCCCGGACCATTCCCCCCTATGTCGAGGAGGCCAGCGCCCTCTTCCGTACGCTCACCGCGACCCAGGGGGTGCTCGTCGTCCTGGACAACGCGGCGTCGGCGGCGCAGGTACGTCCGCTACTGCCCAGTGGCCCCGGCTGCACCACGTTGATCACGAGCCGGTGGAAGCTGTCCGACCTCGACTTCACGGCACGCTTCCCGGTGGGACCACTGTCGGAGGACTCCGCAATCACGCTACTGCGGCACCTCTGCGGGCCACAGCGTCTCGACGCCGACACCGAGGCCGCCGCCGTGATCGTCCGACAGTGTGGCGGACTCCCGCTGGCGCTACGCATCGTGGGAGCCAGGGCCGCGGCCCGGCCGGAACTGGCCCTGGGGGCATTCGCCGATCGCATCGCCGACGAGGCCGGACGTCTCGACGAACTCCAGGTCGGCGACCTCTCCGTACGCACCAGCCTCTACCTCGGTTATCGGGCGTTCGGCGAAGCTGCCCGGGACGACCACCGGTTGGCCGCCCGCACGTTCCGGCTGGCCGCCCTGCCAGACTGGGCGGAGGCCACGGCCCCGGGCTGTGCCGCCCTGATCGGCGCGCCGCTGGCCGCCACCGAGCGGGCACTCGAACACCTCGTCGACGCGAACCTGCTGGAGTCCGCCGGACCCGACCGTTACCGCTTCCACGACACGGTACGGATCTTCGCCCGCGAACGTGCCCAGGCGGTCGAACTACCGTCGGAACGGGAGGCGGCGATGCACCGGCTCACCAGTGCGCTGCTGTCCACTTCCGTCGCAGCGATCCGACTGTTGTATCCGCACGACCAGCACCATGCGGGGCTGGTCGCCGACCCGACCGATCCACAGCTGACCTCCAGGAGCACCGCCTGGGCCTGGCTCGAACGCGAACACACCAGCCTCCTGGCCATTGCCCGGCAACAGTTCGCCGCCGGACAGTCACTGGCCGAAATCCGCGACCTGGCCCTGACCCTCACCAGGTTCATCGAGGTCGCCGGCTACGTCGCGGAGCAGGCACAGTTCGGGGAACTCACCATCGAAACCGCGCAGCGACTCGACGACCGTGGTGGCGTCGCGATGGGGCTCAACATCCTGGCCATCGCCCGGCTCAGGCAGGGGCGGGTGGACGAGGGGATCGATCTGCTCGAACGCCGGCTGGTCATCCAGCGCGAACTGCACGACCGGGCCGGTGAGGCGGCCTGCCTCAACAACCTCGGCAACGCGTACCGGGACAAGGGCCACTTCACCGAGGCGCTGAGGTACCTACAGGAGAGCCTCGCCATCCGACGGGAACTGGCGGACCACCACAAGGAGGGCTCGACCCTGGACAACATCGGCCTGGTCTACCAGCACCTCGGTGCGTACGAGCAGGCGATCGCGCACCACGAGGCGGGCCTGGCCCTCACCCGGCAGGTCGGGGACCGGCACCGGGAGGCGCTCATGCTGGTCAACCTCGCGGAGACCCTGCAACTGTACGGCGAGAACGCCCGGGCCGCCGAACACGCCCGGGAGGCGTTGGCCATCTGCCAGGAGTTCCAGCATCAACGCGGCATCGGCCTGGCGCTGCGCACCCTGGGTGACGCCTACGCCGAACTTGGTCTGACGAGCGAGGCACACGAGTACCGACTACAGGCGCTGGCCCTGCTGGAGAACCTCGACGAGGAGGCGTACGAGAAGGTCCGAACGGCGATGGCCCAGGCCCACACCTGACCGACGTCCCGGGAGCCGCCGCCGGACGGTCGATCCTCCGGCGGCGGCATCGCCACTGGTCACCGAGCCGACATCGGCGCGGAGTCGTGCGGTGCGGAGTCGCCCGTGGCGTTCACCTCGGTCGACCGGTGCCGGTTGTCCACACTGGTCCAGATCCGCGCCGACGCCGACGCCCGCCGACGACTCGTGTACGCCAGGTGGGTGAACATCGCGACCGTCACGCCCGCCGCCCCGCAGCCCACGGCCGCCCACCAGACCGCGCCGGCATGCCTCACGGCCAGCCCGACGCCCAGTCCGACGAGCGCGCTGTTGACCAGGCTGACCGTGCCGGAGAGGCTGGTCAGGTCACGCGTCCACCGCCCACCCGGTGGCCGCCCCGGGAAGGCACCCGGATCGTCCAGGGTCCGCAGGATCAGGTACGGCCCGACGTCAGGGGCCCGCCGCACCAGATAGGTACGAACCGTGTCGATCGCCACCGCATAGAGCCGGCTGCGGTTGGCGAACTCCACCTGACGTACGAAGACGGTCAGCCCGAGCAGCAGCACGAGTGCACCGAGGCCGATGACGGCACTGGTGTTGGCCGCGCCGGAACCACCGCCGGTAATCAGACCACCGGAGACCGCAGTGGCTGCGGATGCCACCACCAGGAAGAAGTTGAACCGGGCGGTGGCCTGCTCGGTGTTGGCCCGGAGTGCGTTCTGTAGGTGCTCGTACTCCGCCAACGCCACGGTGAGCGCGACATCCGGATCCTCGGCCACTGGCCCTCCCGCCCTCGGTGATCGTCATCGACACCGTTGGTGAGCGTAGCGAGCCGGCGCGACTTCGAGGTCGTCGTGGCAGCGGCTGGGCACAACGCGGTTTCGCGGGTCTTCACGCGTCTTCACGCGTCTTCACGGGTCTTCGCGAGGCGCACCTATGCGCACCGCCGGGAGGTGCATTCCTGCCCGGAGGGACTCCCCACCCGACCACTCCTGCGGTAGAACCCCCACGGTGGGGTACCGCAGGGGTTTACCTTCCGGTCACGCCAAGGGTTGACGTAATAATCGGCTCATCTCGATACGCTTCTTCGTATTCAAGTGGTTGTCGGGACACCCGGCTCGGCCGCTACCAGTGAAATGCGGAAATCACGACGCCGCGCCGACGACAGCGCCTGCGACTCGTCGCACTCCTGGACACCGTCAATCGAACGGACTGCCGCAGGCACCGGACTCGTCACCCGAGTCCGTAAACGATCCGAGCAACTCGAAAGGCATCAATCAATCTCACCTCAGGAGGAAAGCAACGTGCGGAAAATGAAGTGGAAGCTCCTGCTGGCCGCCTTCGCGGCCCTGGTCGTCGCGTTCGGCCTCTCCACACCCGCGCAGGCGCACAGTACGGACGACTGGACAACGATCGCCCAGCACCCGGAACAATGGCCGGGTCATCGATACGCCAACGCCAGCATCACGGGATCGGAAACGGAAACACACATCGACTGGAGCGGAACCGCCGTGGTGGTCAGCTCCTTCGTCAAGGACTCGAAGCAGGACGGCTGGTGTGCGATCGTCCAGATCCGCTACGAGATCAAGACGAACGACACCTGGGCCGGACACTGGCACTACCGCGTGCCCAAGGTGGACTGCACCGACGGCAACGGGGGTCTCTTCTCGTCGATCTACTACGCGAGGTACCCGACCCGCAGTTTGCACGCCCGAGCCTGCATCGGGTACGCCGACGGCACCACGTATTCATGCGGCGCCTGGCAGTGAGTTCGGGAGCTCCGTCAGCCGAGCGCCCGACGGACGGAACGTCCAGCGGCGGCGAGCCGACGACGTGGGCCACCGGCGATCCTCCGGGATCGCGGCACACCCGCCACCCCAAGAGGTCACGAAATCGACCGTGAGAGCAGACATGCCAGTCCAGGGGCGGCCCGGCTTGGGCCGCCCCTGGACTGTCGGACCCACATGCAGACATAGACCGATTTCGGTAGTCGATCAGTCACGGAGTGATCATGCCAATCGTGAGGGGCCACCAGCGGGGCGGTAAGCGAGTTCGGGGGTACTACCGGCTGAACTCGATCTGGAACTCCTGGTTCGGACTTTTGTTGATCGTGCTGCTGGTCGCGATCGCCCGGAAACGCTGAGCCGAGTGCGGCCGGCACCAGGGTCCGACCAGTCGCGCGCCGGCCGACCCGGGACAGAGGCAGGTAGATTGAGCACGCCCACCGGCCCGCTATCGTCGATCACCTAGCATTGGGCGCCTAACGGCAGAGTTCCCCATGATCGACCTGCACCGTCGACGACATCCGAACGTTCTCTGGCACCTACCATGATCGAACTGGGGCCTACGATGATCGGACCATCGGCGCAGGAAGGCTCACGGTGTGGGAAAGACGCGCCCACATGGCGCGTATCGCGAGGTCGACGTGGTGTTGTCCGACCTGCCGACTAGGCTCGCCGAAGCGTCCCGTGGGTCGTGCCGTGATCCACCGGAGTCGCGCCGTACCGACCAAGATGTGGGAGTACCACCAGGTGACTGCACAGCCCGAGACCCTGTACGGGGCCGACGACCTCACCCATCTCGAAGGGTTGGACGCGGTCCGGAAGCGACCCGGGATGTACATCGGGTCGACCGACAGCCGTGGCGTCGGTCACCTCGTGAACGAAATCCTGGACAACGCCACCGACGAGGGTGTCGGGGGTCACGCCAGCAACATCGAGGTCTCCCTGCATGCCGACGGTTCCGTCCAGGTGGACGACGACGGGCGGGGCATTCCGACCGGTATCAACGCGAAGTCGGGCCTGTCCGGCGTCGAACTCGTGCTGACCCGACTGCACGCCGGTGGCAAGTTCGGCGGCACGGGCTACAAGACCTCCGGCGGTCTGCACGGCGTCGGCGCGTCCGCGGTCAACGCCCTGTCCCGCCGTTTCGACGTCACCGTACGGCAGGACGGCAAGGTGCACGCGATGTCCTTCCGGCACGGCATCCCGGGTGTGTTCGACGGTCCCGGCCCGGACGCCGCCTTCACCCCGGAATCCGGCCTCCGGATCATCGGCAAGACCAAGCGGGGTGAGCCGAGCGGCACCTCCGTCCGTTACTGGTACGACCCGCGCTACTTCGAGACCGGCGCCGCCCTGGACGTCGAGGCGGTACGGGCGAAGCTGCGCAACACCGCGTTCCTGGTGCCCGGCGTCGGCTACCGGCTGCGGGACGCCCGGGACGGCGCGGAAACCGCCACCGAGGAGACCTTCCGCTTCCCCAACGGGCTGACCGACATGGTGGAGTTCCTCGCCCCCTCGGGTGAGAAGGCGGTCTGCGCCACTCTGCTGATCACCGGCGAGGGCACCTACAAGGAGAACGCCGCCGACGCCAACGGCGTCATGCAGTCCAACGTCGTCCGCCACGCCGAGGTCGAGATCGCGTTCCGCTGGGGCACCGGCTACGAGCGGACCGTCGAGTGCTTCACGAACACCATCCGGAATGCGCACGGCGGCACCCACCGCCGGGGATTCGAGCGGGCGGCCGTACGGACCCTGGCCGAGGCGATCCGCAACACCCGGGGACTGCTCAAGGCCAAGGAGGACCCGCCCACCCTCGACGACGTGCTGGAGGGCATGACCGCGGTCATCCACGTACGGATCCCCGAGCCGCAGTTCACCTCGCAGACCAAGGACGAACTCTCCACCGCCGGAATCACGAAGGTGGTGCAGGGAATCGTTGAACAGCACCTCAAGACGTGGCTGGACGACCGGCGCAGCCGGGCCGAGGCCCGTACCGTCCTTCAGAAGATCGTCGACGCCGCCCGGGTCCGATTGACCCAGAAGCAGCAGAAGGACGCCGCCCGGCGCAAGACCGCCCTGGAGGGCGCGTCGATGCCGGCGAAGCTGGTGGACTGCCGATCGACCGGCGTCGAACGCAGTGAGATCTTTATCGTGGAAGGGGACAGCGCCCTCGGCAGCGCTAGAATGGCGCGGATCTCGGAGTACCAGGCGTTGCTGCCGATCCGCGGCAAGATCCTCAACGTGCAGAAGGCCAGCCTCCAGCAGGTGCTGGACAACGCGGAGTGCTCGGCGATCGTGCAGGTGCTGGGCGCGGGCTCGGGGCGTACCTTCGATCTTTCGACGATGCGGTACGGCCGCGTCCTGATCATGGCGGACGCCGATGTCGACGGCTCGCACATCCGTACCCTGCTGATCACCCTGTTCGCCAAGTACATGCGTCCGGTGATCGAGAGCGGACGGCTGTACGCGGCGATGCCACCGCTGCACAAGATCACCACCAAGGGCCGCAACCCGCAGACGATCTACACCTATACCCAGGCCGAGATGACCAGTACGGTCGCCCGACTGGAACGGTCCGGCAAGCAGGTCGTGACGCCGATCCCCCGGTTCAAGGGTCTCGGTGAGATGGACGCCGAAGAACTGTGGGAAACCACGATGAACCCGGCCACCCGGGCGGTACGCCGGATCACCATGGCCGACGTCGAGGCCGCCGAGCAGGTCCTCGAACTGCTCATGGGCGAGAAGGTCGAGCCGCGCAAGAACTGGCTGATCGAGTCGGCCGGCCGGGTCGACCAGGAAGCCCTGGATGCCTGATGACCATTCCTACCGCACCTTCCGCTCCCGTCGTAGAAAGCGCTGAGTGATGGCACGCCGTAAGGGCTCGCAGCCCAAGGTCGACCTGTCCGCCTTCGACCGGGCGGGGGCAAAGGTCTTCGACAACCCGCTGACCACCGAGCTCGAGGACTCCTACCTGGAGTACGCCTTCTCGGTCATCCACTCCCGGGCGCTGCCGGATGCACGGGACGGCCTGAAGCCGGTCCACCGCCGCATCCTGTTCTCGATGAACGAGCAGGGTCACCGGCCGGACCGGGGCTACGTGAAGTCGGCCCGGGTCGTCGGTGACGTGATGGGTAAGTACCACCCGCACGGTGACGTGGCGATCTACGACGCGATGGTCCGGCTCGCCCAGGACTTCTCCCTGAACGCACCACTCATCGACGGGCATGGAAATTTTGGATCCCCGGACGATGGCCCGGCCGCCGCGCGTTACACCGAGGCGCGGATGTCCAAGGAGGCGATGCTGCTCGTCGGTGAGCTGGGCGAGGGCACGGTCGACTTCCGGCCCAACTACGACGGCTCGCTGACCGAGCCGGCCGTGCTGCCCGCCGCGTTCCCGAACCTGCTGGTCAACGGCACGTCGGGCATCGCGGTCGGGATGGCGACCAACATGATCCCGCACAACCTCGGTGAGGTCGTCGCAGCGGCCCGGTGGCTGATCAACCATCCGGACGCGACGCTGGACAAGCTGATGGAGTACGTTCCCGGTCCCGACCTGCCCACCGGCGGGATGCTGCTCGGCCTCGACGAGGTGCGCAAGGCGTACGAGACCGGTCGGGGTGTGGTGCGGATGCGGGCCCGGGTGGAGATCGGTCCGCTCGAGGGCGGCCGTGGCCGCCAGGCCATCACCGTCACAGAGCTGCCCTACGGAATCGGCGCGGAGAAGGTCATCGAGGCGATAACCGACGAGGTACGCGGCAAGCTGATCACGTCGGGACCGCGTAAGGGACAGCGTCAGCCGGCCCGGTTGCAGGGCATCTCCGACGTCAAGGACCTGACCGACCGGGAGAGCGGCACCCGGCTGGTGATCGAGTGCAAGGTCGGGGTCAACCCGCAGGCGTTGCTGGCCGACCTCTACCGGCTCACCCCGTTGGAGCAGTCGTTCGGGATCAACAACCTGGTGCTGGTCGACGGTCAGCCGCAGACCCTCGGGCTCAAGGCGCTGCTGGAGGTCTTCCTCTCCCACCGGTACGAGGTGGTGACCCGTCGTACGCAGTTCCGGCGCGGGAAGCGGCAGGAGCGGCTGCACCTGGTGGACGGCCTGCTGATCGCGCTGCTCGACATCGACGAGGTGGTTCGGCTGATCCGCGGCAGCGACAACGCGTTGGCGGCCAGGAACGGGTTGATGAGCCAGTTCGGGCTGTCGGAGATCCAGGCCGTACACATTCTGGACACTCCGCTGCGGCGGTTGACCAGGTTCGACCGGATCGAACTGGAGGCCGAGCAGGACCGGCTGCGCCGGGAGATCGCCGAGCTGAGCGCGATCCTGGACGACGAGCGGGTCCTCAGGAAGGTGGTCTCCAGCGAGTTGGCGGCGGTCGGCAAGGAGTTCACCGCGCCCCGGCGTACCACGCTGATCGACGGTGATCTGAAGGAGGTCTTGGCGGCTTCGGCTCCGGCCGGGCCGTTGGAGGTCGCCGACGACCCGTGCCAGGTGATCCTCTCCGCGACGGGTCTGGTCGCCCGTACGGCGGCCGAGTCGGAGGAGGCCTCCGAGGGCCGCCAGCGCAGTGGGCGGATCAAGCACGACGCGGTACGGGCGCTGGTCCACTCGACCGCCCGGGGTCAGGTGCTGCTGGTCACCAACCACGGTCGGGCGTTCAAGACGGACGTGTTGCCGCTGCCGGTGCTGCCCGAGCAGGCGGGAACGGTGTCGTTGCGGGGTGGGATGTCCGCCTCGGAGCTGGTGCCGTTGCAGGCCGGGGAGCACGTCGTCGGCATTGCTCCGCTGGCCGGGTCGGACGCCGGCTCGCCGGGGCTGGCCCTGGGCACCCGCTTCGGTGCGGTGAAGATCTGCGCTCCGGAGTGGCCGGTACGCGCCGACGAGTTCGAGGTCATCGGCCTGAAGGACGGTGACGAGGTGGTCGGGGCGACCTGGCTCACCGACGGCACCGAGACGCTGGCGTTCGTCAGCTCCGACGCGTCGCTGCTGCGCTTCGCCGCGTCCGTGGTCCGGCCGCAGGGGCTCAAGGGCGGTGGCATGGCCGGGATCAGTCTCGGTTCGGAGGCGGAGGTGGTGTTCTTCGCTGCGATCCGGACCGACGATTCCCGGCATGGTGAGCCGATGGTGGTGACCTCCAGCGGACGCAGTGTGAAGGTCACACCGTTCGGCTTGTATCCGGCCAAGGGGCGGGCGACCGGTGGCGTACGGTCGCAGCGGTTCCTCAAGGGAGAGACCCGCCTTGAGCTGGCCTGGATCGGGCCACGTCCGGTGGGGGCGACCGGCACCGGGGATCCGATCGACCTGCCCGACGTGGACTCCCGCCGGGACGGGTCGGGGGTGGCCACGGTCGTTCCCGACATCGTCGGTCACCTGGTCGAACGGGACTGACCCCGGGTAGGTCCGCCGTCGTTGCGGGCGGTGGAACGTCCGAGGGGTGTTGAGGACCGGTCGGTAGTGACCGACCTCAACACCCTTCCGACCGCACGATGGGCGGTCACGTAACCGGTGTTGGACGTCGGGCCCGCCCGGTCAGACGCGGGTGATGCGAACCGCGTCGGCGATGACCAGGCCGGTGCCGCTGGTCCACCGGCTCACACCGACCTTGTCGCCGTCACCGGCGGCCAGCGTGAACACGCCGAGTGAGACCCACTGGCCGCCGTTCACGCGTTGGTTCACCCGCACCGTCTGGTTGCCGCCGGTGGTGGCGATGACGTACGGCGTCGAGTCGTTGTAGCCCGGGTCGGCGGGGTACCAGACCGAGACCTCGTAGCTGCCTGTTTCGGGTAGGTCCGCCTTGTACCAGGCGGCGTCGCTGGCCGAGACGGGGGTGGCGTAGCGGTAGTCGGGACCGGTCCGCTGGCTGGAGTAGGCCGAGGTGCCCCAGTTCGTGCTTGCCGTGAACCGACCGCTGGTGGTGTTGTCGACGGTGACGGTGAAGTTCTGTGGCGGCGTCGTCGTGCCGGTCGAGACGTCGAGGTAGTCGCGGTCGATGTAGATCTGCACTCCGCCCCAGGTCTCGTAGCTGTCCCCGGTGTACTGGTGGATGCGCTGGCGGTTGGCGTAGTACCCGCTCGGGCAGTAGCTTCCGGCGTTGGTGTCCGCCACGCCGTTCCACCAGCCGAAGAAGAGGTGGTCGACGCGGGTGTACCGGGAATCGTCGTAGGCGCTGCACAGATCCCGGACGCCGGAGGAGCCGCTGGAGTACATGCCGGAGAGGTAGCCGAGCGCGTGCAGCCGGTCGGTCCAGCCGGAGAGGTACGAGAGCACGGCCGCCTTGCACGACTCGGTCGAGGGGTAGTGCTCGATGTCGTTGTAGATCACGCTTCCGGCGACGATGCCCAGAGCCTTCGCCGCGTTCACCGCGGTGGTCGCCCGGGTCGCGCCCTGGGACCGGGCGGTGGCCGGGTCGTAGGACATCTTCGGCGTACGGGTGCCGCACGGCGCCTGGTAGTCCAGTTCGATGGGGATCAGGTGCCAGCCGTTGTTGATCTGGTTGGTCACCCAGGTCGCGGTGAGGTTGGCCTGGGTGCAGGATCGACTGGCGCCACTGATGTAGATGCCGACGGCTCGGTACGGCGAGTTGTTACGCCAGGTGTTCATGATCGACTGCGACGGGGCGGTGCAGGTGTCGAAGCCCTTGCCGGTGTAGGTGCCCGGTTGCGGACTGACCGCCGCAGCCGCTGCCGCTGCCGTCGTGACTGACTTCGCGGTCGTGCGGATGGTGTCGAGGGACACCGGTGTGGCTTCCTGTCCGAGGCGGGCGGTGGCCAGGATCCGGCGGACCGTCGATTCGGTGCTGGGCGTGTGCTCGGCTGTGACGAGTACGCCCGCGTCGGGTACCGCGATCTGGATGGAACCGTCGCGCGACGGCAGTGCGTCGGCGGTCGCCCTGCCCGTTGCGGCTACGGGGGTGTCGTCCGTGAGCCGATCGGCGGTGACCGTGTCGATCGGCTCGATGAGCAGACCTACCGTTCGCCCGACGAGGTCCGAAGGGCACCAGGGCTCGTCACCGGGATGTCCCAGGTAGACCGTGGGCCGGTCGAACCGGACGCACGCGTGCGGGTCGGTCGCCAGGTCGACGATCTGCCAGTCGGCGGGCACCGCCAACTGGTAGCCACGGTAGCTGACGGTCTGGTGGTCTGAAGGCGCTGCCCAGGCTGGTGTGCTGACCGCCCCCGCCATCCCGACGATGGCCGCCGCCAGGCTGGCCATGACCCTTCTTGTCCTCACTTGCTACCTCACTTTGGGGGAAAGTTTTGCCATGCGGTCGCCACGGTGCAAGTTTTTTACCATTGATGACCGGCCCATAGCCAGAGAGAGTTTTCGATACGGCGACCCGTTCACCAGGCGTATTCCGCCGATCACTTTCGCGACATCTGTCCCACAGGCGACCGGACAACTACGATGACCGTCTATGAACAGCAGAACGGCCGCCCGGTTCGGCCCCCGGCGACTGGCGATAGCCCTCACCGTTGCCCTCGGGCTGGCCCTGCCCATGGTGGCAGTGGCGGCATCGGCAACGACCGGCCTGACCGTGGCCCAGGCGATCAACACCCAGAACGGCAGCACCGCAACGGTGACCGGGTACGTCGTCGGTCAGCCGACGGCCACGAACACGGTCGTCCGGTCCGGGTTCACCGCGGACACGGCCATCGCGATCGCCGACCTGGCGGCCGAGACCAGCACGTCGAAGATGCTGTACGTCCAGGTCACGGCCACCTACCGGGCCGCCTTCGGGCTGCTGTCCAACCCTGGCCTGATGGGCAGGCAGGTCACCGTGACCGGCACGCTGACGGCGTACTTCTCCCACGCCGGGCTGAAGAGCCCGACCGCAATGAGCCTGACCTCACCCAACCCGACCCCCACCCTGTCGCAGTCCCCCACGCCGAGCCCGACCGCGACCACTCCCCCCGGCGGCGGGTACGACGAGACCTACTACAAGAACGCGATCGGCAAGACCGGCCCGGCCCTGCGTAGCGCGCTGCACGACATCATCAAGGTCCAGACCAAGCTCTCCTACTCACAGGTCTGGGAGGCGTTGAAGAGCACGGACGAGGACCCGAACAACCCGAACAACGTCATCCTGCTCTACACCGGACGCTCGCAGAGCAAGACCAGCAACGGTGGCAACGCCGACGACTGGAACCGCGAGCACGTCTGGGCCAAGTCGCACGGCGACTTCGGCACCGCCACCGGACCGGGCACCGACGTCCATCACCTGCGGCCGGACGACGTCTCGGTCAACGCCGCGCGCGGCAACAAGGACTTCGACAACGGCGGCAGCCCGGTCGCCGAGGCACCCGGCAACTACACCGACAGCGACTCGTGGGAGCCACGCAACGCGGTCAAGGGTGACGTCGCCCGGATGCTCATGTACATGGCGATCCGGTACGAGGGAAACGACGGCTGGCCGAACCTGGAGATGAACCAGCTCGTCAACAACGGCACCGCGCCGTACCACGGGCGGTTGTCGGTGCTGTTGCAGTGGAACCAGCTGGATCCGCCGGACGCCTTCGAGAAGCGCCGCAACCAGGTCATCTACGACGACTGGCAGGGCAACCGGAACCCGTTCATCGACCATCCGGAGTGGGCAACCGCCATCTGGGGCAACTGACCGTAGACACCATGCGCTGAGGTGAAACCGCCACGGCGGGTCGGTCGCCCCCTGTCAGGTGCAGGACCGGCCCGCCGTACCCGATCGCGCGTCGTGCCTTATCAGTCGCCGGCCGCCCGCCGGGACCGGCGTGCCTCGATCTCGTCTACCGCTGACCCCTGGTAGCGACGTCGCCCCGCTGGCCGGGCCGACGGTTCCTCGGCACCGAACAGTGCTTCGAGGGGCGCTCCGTGCTCCTGGCAGCGATCGATTTCGGTGCTACGTCCGTCGGACACGACGCGGTAACTCCGCACCGGCTGCCCTGGGTCCTGACAAACATCACAAACAGTGATTGTGATCTTCACTCGCAGACCCCTCGTACGCTAGCTCACCGTGTTCGGCACGTACGCTACCTGGTGATCCTGAACGGACGAAGACTGCATCCACCCGGTATGACGTAAATTTCGCAAACGCCGTTTGTCGATCCTGCCGATGAAGTGAGTTGTCACCGTACGCATGATCTCTATGCGCGATGCGTATAACAAGGCTGAACCCAGCGGGTTGAATGGATGGGCTCGAACGGAGACCACAACGGACGGAGCCGCCCGACCATGGCGAGGACGCCGGCAACACACACCAACTGCCCCCGCTGCGGCACCCGCCTGGCCCGCGACAACGACACCGGCCGCTGCGCCCCCTGCCAGGCCGCCGAACGCGACCAGCTGACCACACCACCCGAGGTGCCGGAGAGCTTCTGGGACCACGAACCCGTCCGCCAGGCCCTCACCGAACGCCACCTCGGCAAGGTCGTCCGCGCCTACCGACACCACCCCTACCACGGCAGACTCCCACTCTCCCAGGAGATCGTCGCCCGCTGGCTCGGCATCAACCAGGCCCAACTCAGCCGAGCCGAGAACGGCCCCGCCATAATCCACCTCGACCGACTCACCCTCTCGACCTCGCCGCAGCCAACGCTGCGACGCAAAACGAAAGTGCAGTGTCAGTGCTACACCTGATGGAAGCCGAGCGCATCGCTCCAGAGGTCCTAAGGTTCAACATCCGTGGCCGCGCCCTGCTCGCCGATCTCCTCAGGCGGGAACGCCAGAACGTGCCCCCCGGTCTCCGGCCAATGGCCGAGCGCGCTGGTCTGCTTACCTGACCATGAGCAACCAACCCGTACAGCCCGTTCTCTACCTCGTGGTGTGCGCCGCTCCGCCGGCGCGTCAGGTCGGCGAGCTGGTCCAGCTACTGATGGACGATAGGTGGAACGTATGTGTGATAGCTACGCCGACCGCCGTGACATGGATCGATTGCGACACCCTCACCCAGCAGACCGGCTTCCCGGTGCGATGCAAATTCCGGCGTCCTGACAACGTCGATCCCCTGCCGAAGGCAGATGTCGTCGTCGTCGCACCTGCCACCTTCAACACCATCAACAAGTGGGCGACCGGGATCAACGACAGCCTGGCACTCGGCATCCTCAACGAGACTCTCGGCCTCGGGCTACCGATCCTGGCCTCCCCCTACGCCAAACCAGCGCTGACCCAGCACCCCGCCTACCCGGGCCATGTCGAAATGCTCACCACGGCCGGCGTCACCTTCACCCGCCCTGAGGCCATCCGGCCACAACACGAGGGCAACCCATTCCGTTGGGGGCTGATCCGCGACGCAGTTGCGCGGTTCCACCCCAGCAGTCCGCCTACATAACGCCGGTCAGAGCCATCTGCCTGGTCCTCGAAGGTGACGCTGACACCACATCCGCAATCACGCTTGAGTAAAGGACCTGACCTGTGCTGTCCGTGTCCTGCGGCACGCCGACCGATATCCCAGCCATCGATGCCGTAATTGAGGCGATGGACCGATTCTACGGGGAGACCGATTTCGCCCCGATTGAGGACCGGCAGGCTGAGATCACCGCCAACGTCTTCAGTAGCAACCCCGGCGTACATCTGCTCCTAGTGTCGCGTAATTGAGATCTCTTACCTGCTGGGAGTGTGGTCAGGGAGCCTGCCGCGGAGGCTGTCGAGCTGCCCCGCCTGTGCGCCCGTTGCGGCGTCGACCCAAGCGGACACCTCCTCGGCCAC
>NZ_JBHTMP010000052.1:0-45793 GCF_042679305.1 Micromonospora sonneratiae
TGCCGCGAGTGCCGCCGCGCTGGCCGCCTGGACCCGGCCGGCCACGCCGGTCCACCCGGTGCCGACCGATCTCGGGTACGCCGCAGCGCGGCGCGCGGTACGCGTGGAGGGCGTCCTCGCCGGCCTCGACACCCCGCTGGTCGTACAACTCCTCTCGGCGTCGACCATCGCCGAGGGGCGGGTGCCCTGGGGGCTCGGTCCGCACCTCAACGGCACCGAGCAACTCCCGGTGGTGGCCACCGAGACCGAGGCTGCCGCCCTGCGCGAACTGGCCGGGAGCCGGCCGATCGTGCTGGTCGGACGGCACCTGCACCGGCTGGCCGGGGCGGCCGAACTGGTCGAGGCGCTGGCCGCCGAGCACCCGGTTGCCGTGGTCGAGATGGGTTGGCCGTCGAGCTGGCGGCCAGCCGGAGCGCGGGCCTTCGTCACCACGTACGGCGCCAGCCACGCCAACGGCCGGGCCGCAGCCGAGGCCCTCGGTCTAGCCGCAGCCGCCCACTGACGCACCCATCCCCGTGATCAGGGAATGACTCCCGCGTGTCGCTGGCGTGTCACAGCCCAGCACCCCTGATCACGGGGATCTTGCGCATCACGGGGATCTCGCGTGCCCACCGTCACCCCGCACGCCGTCGCAGCCTCTGTTGAACACGTTCAGATTGGCCGTACACTCAGGACACCCAAGACCTGAACACGTTCAAGAAAGGGCGTGCGGATGGATACCAAGGTCTGGATGTACCTGGTCTACCTGGCGATCAGCATCGGGCTGACCATCTGGGTGGCCGGCGCACTCTCCCGCAACGGGCTGGTCTTCCTGGAGGAGGTCTTCACGGACAGCCGGCTGGCCAAGGCGGTCAACAGCCTCCTCGTGGTCGGCTTCTACCTGCTCAACCTCGGCTACGTCACGGTCGCGATGCGGCACTCCGATCCGATCGACTCGACCAGCCAGGCGATGGAGGAGCTGTCGATGAAGATCGGCCTGGTGCTGCTGGTGCTGGGCGCACTGCACTTCTTCAACGTCTTCGCCCTGAACCGCTACCGACGCGGTCGGCTCCGCCAGCTCGCCACCCATCCACCGCTGGCACCGGCCGGCCGACTGCCGATGCATCCCGCATACGCCGCCCCGGCTCCCGTCGGCCGCCCCGGGCCGGTCGCCCCGCCCTCCACTCCCCCGCCCCCGCCGACGCCCTCCACTCCGCCAACGCCCCCCGCCCAACCCTGATGACCTTCTCCGATGCCGATCCCAGCGCTCACGGGGCCGCTGGGATCGGCTCCCTGACCGTCCTCTACGACAGGCACTGCCCCCTGTGCCGAACCGCTCGACGCTGGCTGGAGTCACGCGCCCAACTCGTACCGCTGGTCTTCGTGCCCGCCGGGTCGACGCAGGCCCGGCAGCAGTTCCCCGGCCTCGACCACGATGCCACGCTGCGCGACATCACCGTCGTGGCCGACACCGGCGAGATCTACGTCGGTGACGGCGCCTGGCTGGCCTGCCTGTGGGCCCTGGCCGACTACCGGGCGACGGCGGACCGGCTGGCCAGCCCGCACCTGCTGCCAGCGGCCCGGCGGATGATCGCGGCAGCGTCGGCGGTCCGTCAGCGGAGCCGGGACCCGGGATACGGTGACAGCGATGACCGAGCAGAATGCGCCGACGACCGCTGCGGTCCAGCCGACGACGGTACGTGGTGAGCAGACCCGGCAGCTCATCCTGGACACGGCGATGCGGCTGTTCCGCGAGCGCGGGTACGCGCAGACGACCATGCGCGCCATCGCCCAGGAGGCGGGGGTGGCGGTGGGCAACGCCTACTACTACTTCGACTCGAAGGAACACCTGATCCAGGGGTTCTACCAATCTGCCCAGGTCGAGCACCGGGCGGCAGTCGCCCCGCTGCTGAGCCGGGAAACCGACTTCGCGGCGCGACTACGTGGCACATTGCACGCGGGCGTCGACGTGCTGACACCGTCGCACGCTTTCGCGGCGACGTTCTTCAAGACCGCAGCCGAGCCCACTTCGCCGCTGAGCCCGTTCTCCGCCGAGTCCTCGGAGCCTCGCCTCGCCGCAATCGGGCTGTTCCGTGAGGTACTGGAGGGCTCGACCGCCAAGGTCGACGCCGAGCTCCGTACCGACCTGCCCGAACTGCTGTGGCTGGCGTACATGGGGGTGATCCTCTACTGGGTGCACGACCGGTCACCCGAACAGGCGAAGACCCGCCGGTTGATCGACGGATCAGTGCCGCTGATCGATCGGCTGGTCGGACTCTCCCGGCTCCGGGTGTTGCGGCCGGTCACCCGCGAGGTGCTCGAATTGATTCGCAGCATCCGCCACTAGTTACTTTCCGTTATCGACGGATCGACTCAGGGACAGATGACCTGTCTTCGACAGGGTGGCGTACCAGCGCCGACCAACCTAACGGGTAATTCGGTCCGGGCATCTTGAAAGGTCATCCTCGGATACGTAGCGTTACTGCCAGCGGCCGGGCGTTGCTCCCTGACAGCACTTACGCCGCTGGCGATCTTCGACGAAGTCCACAGTCAGCCGTCGCCTGAGCACAGCCGTACCTGCGCGCAGCCGTCCCTCGGGTACCGGCCCGCCACGAGCCACGACCTGGGGACGGATGCGGACCGTGGGCCCGTTCGGGTCCACGGTCCGCGTCATTTCCCGGGTACGCCCCGCCGCCCATCCCTCGACCCGGCCGCCTGCCGACCCCTCCTCGGCCGGACCGGGCGGCACCGCCACTACCGTGGACGGGCACCAGACGCCTCCAAGAAAGTTGGACCGGCATGACGGCAGACAGCGCCGCCCGTACGCTCACCCCACTCGCCGAGATCCTGGCCGACTACCGTCCCCGTACCGATGCCGAAGCCGCCGACGTCGACCGGGCACGCCACCTGGCAGCCGGCGAAGATCCGTGGAGTCGGGCCGCACCGCTGCACGTCACCGGGTCCGCGCTGGTCATCCACCCGGCCAGCCGGCGGGTGCTCCTACGCTGGCACCTCCGCCTACAGGCGTGGCTACAGGTCGGCGGGCACGCCGACCCGGGCGAGGTGGAGCCACTGGCCGTCGCGCTGCGCGAGGCACGGGAGGAGACCGGGCTGACCGATCTTGTCCCGTGGCCCGACACCGCGCCGGTGCACGTCATCATCGTCCCGGTGGCTGCTTCTCCCGCCGAGCCGGCACACGAACACCTCGACGTACGGTTCGTACTGGCGACCGACCACCCCGACTCGATACGACCGGAGGACCCGGCGGCAGCACTTCGATGGCTGTCCGTCGAGGAGGCGCTGGCCACGACGGAACCCAACGTCGGCGAGACCCTGGCCCGGGTGACCTGGCCCGGCTAGCGGGCCGCACCGGTTTGCCTCAGTTGGTCGTCCCGGACGAGAGTCCGTACGCCCACCAGCCCCGGTCGGCGAAGCCCGCCGATTCGGCGACCCGGGCCGAACCGATGTTGGCCGGCTCGTGGAGGTACGTCGGTACCGCCCCCTCATCGAGCACCCGCCTCGCGGCCCGGGCGACCAGCCGTCGGGCCAGTCCCTGGCCACGTGCTGCCGGCTCGGTGCCGACCGACAGTTCGTGCCCGTACCGGTCGTGCCGCTTGATGCCGGCCCCGGCCAGGTAGCGACCGGCGCCGTCCCGGACGACCAGCACCTCCCCGCCGAACGGGCGCAGCCACGGCGGCACCACCGGGTCGTCCACCGGGAGCCACTCACCGACCTCGGGCAGCGGCGCCGGGGCGAGTGTGTAGCGGAACACCGCCCGGTAGCCGTACCAGTCATCGTGGCCGACGGCCTCGGGCAGGGCGGCCAACAGCTTCCCGGGTGGGAGATGCCGCAGTTCCCGGACCCGCTCGGTACGGCCCGGCGGCACCGAGAGCACCATCCGGTCCGGATCGGCGACGCCGATCACCGGGTGCAGCCTGCCGTCCCAACCCGGTTCGGTACGGCGGGTCGAGCCCACGACATGCACCGGTTGCCGGGCCGGCCACTGCCCCAGCCAGGTCACCAGGTGGCGGTAGAGCCGCCGGTCAAGCATCCGTCTGCTCCTCCTGACGAGCCAGACCCACGTGGTCGTTGGGTGTGACGTAACCGCCCGTAGACGATCGCCACACCCATGATCGTAGGCCGGTCGGCCGCCATCGGCTGGACGCTGACGGTCCCATTGTGGGAGGGGGCACCCCTACCCCTAAGCTTCCTAGGAAATCAGCATGATCGCTTTCTGCCCTGACACGAGCCCCACCGGGCCGAGCAGGCACCCACCACCGACCGAGACGACGACGAACAGGGACCCGGACATGAAGCTTATCGACAAGCTCGCCTGGCTACGGGTGGAGGACGGCAGGATCCTCTGCGCCCGCTCGTACGGCAACGACGTGTTCTACGTCCCGGGTGGCAAGCGGGAGATGGGCGAGACCGATCACCAGGCGCTCAGCCGGGAGATCAAGGAGGAGCTCTGCGTCGACCTGGTCGACGGAACGATCGAGTTCGCGAAGATCTTCGAGGCGCCGGCGCATCGGCACGCCGAGGGCACGATCGTACGGATCACCTGCTACCGGGCCGACTATCTCGGAACGATCGAAGCCGGCAGCGAGATCGAGGAGTTCGCCTGGCTGGACTACTCCGTTCGGGACGAACTCACGCTGGGCGGACAGATGATCTTCGACTGGCTGCGCGCCAACGGCGAACTGTAGGACCCGGCAGTCATTCATCGCAGCAGATGCGCCACTCGGCGCAATCATGCCGTGCACACACCGATAGTTCGTGCCGGGACACACGGCCGCGCCTAACATCCGCCTCGGGAGCCGGCATGGACCGCACCCCGGCGGCGGCCATCCATCCTCTGCCAAGGGCGCTTCGCGTGACCGCGGGAGGACGGCAGAGTTCCGTCGGCGCAGGTGACGGCACTGCTGCAGCCGGCCTGCGCAGCAGCAGGAGGAGCAAAGGCTCATGAAGCCACCCAGGAGACCGCACGCGATCCGGCTCGCGATGGCCGGCGTCGTCGCGGCGACGATCGCGGCGGTGATGGCAGTGACGGTGCCGACCCGGGCCGCCACCCTGACCGAGGTCACCAACTTCGGCACCAACCCCGGCAACCTACGCATGTACCTCTACGTTCCGGACAACGTCGCACCACGCCCGGCGCTGCTGGTGGCGGTGACTCACTGAGCATCGTGTCGATGACGAGGTACGTGCAGCAGAACCACAACGCCGATCCCAACCGCACCTACGCCACCGGTGTCTCGTCCGGCGCGATGATGACCAACGTGCTGCTCGGGGCGTACCCGGACGTCTTCAGGGCCGGGGCGGCCTTCGCCGGGGTGCCGTTCACCTGCTTCGCCGGGCCGAACAAGTGGAACAGTGCCTGCGCCCAGGGGCAGATCACGAGGACCGCACAGCAGTGGGGCGACCTGGTCCGCAACGCCTACCCGGGCTACACCGGCGTACGGCCAAGGATGCAACTCTGGCACGGCACCAACGACGAGATCCTCTCCTACGTCAACTTCGGCGAGGCGATCAAGCAGTGGACCAACGTCCACGGGCTGAGCCAGACCCCGACCTCGACGGACAGTCCACAGCCGAACTGGACCCGTACCCGCTACGCCAACGGTGCGGGTCAGGTGCTGGTCGAGGCGGTAAGCATGGCCAACACCCCGCACAACCTGCCGGTGCAGGCAGCCGCGGCGATCACGTTCCTCGGTCTGGACACCGCCGGTCCGTCGCCGACCTCGTCACCGTCCCCGACCTCGTCACCGGGGCCGTCCACGCCTCCCCCGGGCCCCGGCGGGTGTACGACGACCTTCACCGTCACCAACTCCTGGCCGGCCGGGTACGTGGCGGCGGTACGGGTCACGGCCGGCAGTGACGGCGTCGACGGCTGGCGGGTCGCGCTGCCGCTGCCGACCGGAAACAGTGTCGTCAACTCCTGGAACGGCCAGTTCAGCGCCACCGGCGGCACCATCCAGGTGACGAACATGAGCTACAACGGACGGCTGTCGGCAGGCACGTCCACCGAGTTCGGCTTCCAGGCCAACGGACCGGTCCCCAACCCGAGCCTGACCTGCGCCGCCCTGTGACACGTACCTGAGCAGCGGTGGGGGTTCGTCCGTCCCCCACCGCTGCGGGGCACGTGGTCAGCAGCCCAACTCCGGCAGGGTGAACCGCCAACGCTGCGCCTTCAGCAGCGGGATGACGCGGTCCACGGCCTCGACCGTCTGACCACGGTCGCCACCGCCGTCGTGCAGCAGCACCACCGCACCGGGCGTGATGCCCTCCCGTAGCCGCCGGACGAGTTCGCCGGTGCCGGGCGGTTCCCAGTCGGTGACGGCCAACTGCCAGCCCAGCGGCTGCATGCCCAGCGACGCGGCCACTGACGGGGTCGATCCCCAGGCGCCGTAGGGAGCGCGGAAGTACGGGATGCGTACTCCCGGCACCGCACGCTGGATCGCGGCGCTGGTCGCCCGCAGATCGGCCCTGATCCGCTCCGGACCCCAACCGCTCATGTCGTCGTGGTGCATGGCGTGGTTGCCGAGCGTGTGTCCGGCAGCCACGAGATGCCGTACGACGTCGGGGTGTTCCTCGACGTGGTCGCCCCACAGACAGAACACCGCCTTGACGCGGTGCCTGCCCAGCACGTCGAGCAGCCGCAGGGTGTCGCGGGGGTTGGGGCCGTCGTCGAAGGTGAAGCTGACGGCCTTTCCGGTGCCCCGCGCGGTGTCGACGATGCCGCTGCCGGGCCGCTGCTTCGGGCGAATGCTGTCGGACGAGAACATGGGGACCTCTCAACGCCGTAGAGGGCAGGAACGCCCGTCCCGTTGGGAGTTGGTAGGAGTCGCTGCACCGGGCTCCTGTGGCGGGCGGGACGAGGTGACCGTGCGGTACGGCGACCCGGAGGCGCTTGCCAGGTCACCGGCGATCGAGATGCGGTCGCCGTACCGCACGGCTCGATGGGCGAGGTTCAGCTACGGTGGTCCGCCACCGGCAGCCGACCCGATGTCAAGCCAGCCCGTTGTCAGCCGATCCGGCAGGTCAGGGCCGGCCACGACCAGTTCCCGCCGTGCATGACGGTGAAGCCGAAGGTATTGCCGTTGCCGTTCGGCCGCATCGTCATCACGTTGCCGCTGCTGTCCCAGGTCGGGTTGCCGTTCCAGGTGGCGATGATCCGCTGCGGCGGGGTGACCGTCACGGTGACGATCCAGTTGCTGGTGCCGGACACGGTCACGCTGCCGTTGAACCGGTCACTCCACTTCTGTCCTTCGGTGTAGGTGGTGGAACAGTTGCCGCCCCCGGGCGGTGAGCTGGTCGGACCGGGTGAGGTGGGGGTGCCCGTACCACCGAGGGCGGCCAGGACGGCGTCGTAGGCCGGCTTCTTGTTGTAGTTGCCGTCGAACAGCAGCGGTGTGCCGCTGGCCCGCCACGAGTACTTGTCGGTGATGCCCCAGACGGTGATGCCGGTGCAGCGTGACACGGCCAGGCAGGCGTTGACGACGGTGCGGTAGCTGTTGGCCTGGCTGGTGCCCGAGCCTTCGATGTCCAGTTCGGTGATCTGCACGTCCACACCGAGGGCGGCGAAGCTCGAGATCGTCGTCTGGTAGTTGCCCGGCACCGGGGACTGGCTGTTGAAGTGGGACTGTAGGCCGACACAGTCGATCGGTACGCCCCGGCTCCTGAAGTCGCGGACCATGTTGTACACGGCCTGTGTCTTGGCGTGACTCCAGTCGTCGATGTTGTAGTCGTTGTAGCAGAGTCTGCTACCCGGGTCGACCGAGCGGGCGGTACGGAACGCCTCCTCGATGTAGCCGTTGCCCAGGCGCTGCTGGAAGACGGAGTTGCGGCGCGCGCCGCTGCTGCCATCCTCGAACGCCTCGTTCACCACGTCCCAGGAATGGATCTTGCCTCGGAAGTGGGTCATCACCTGGGTGATGTGGTTGTTCATCACGGAACGCACCTCGGTGGCGGAGGAGAGGCTGCTGACCCAGCCGGGCAGCTGGGAGTGCCAGACCAGGGTGTGGCCGCGTACCTTCATGCCACGGTTGACGGCATGGTCGACGATCTGGTCGGCCGAGCCGTAGGTGAAGTTGCCACGGGACGCCTCGACGGCATCCCACTTCATCTCGTTCTCCGGGGTCACCGAGTTGAACTCCCGGTTGAGCACCGTTGCGTACGCCGATTCGCCGAGCCGGTTGGCGGCGACGGCGGTGCCGAAGTAGCGGCCCTTCTCCGCTGCCGCGGCACCCAGGGTCGAGGCGGCGCTGGTCCGGGTCGCCACGGTGAGGCCGGCACCCACCGCGAGTACGGCGACGGCACCTACCGTGATCGCGTTCCGCAGCTGTGTTCGACGACGCGACGCTGTCTCTGGAGAGAATCTGCTGGTCACTGCTGCTCCTTCCACGGAACAGGTAGAACGGGGCACGTGGGGGGATCAGCGAGCGACATCGAAGCCTCGGGCCTCGCCTCCAGGATCGGGGCTGCTGTCGCGATGGGCCGGGTACGCCGTGGAGGCGTTGGCGGCAGGCCCGTCTGGAGCAACTCCATTCGCCGTAATGATTCTCGGCAGCCCGTTTTCACAGCGTCAACGACTTTCGGAAACTATCGGAGCGGGTACGGTTCCCGGTCAGGCTCGTGGGCTGCGGCTTTCACCGGCGAAGCGCCGAAGTCAGTGGTGCTGCGCCACGACTCTCGAATTCGCCTACGAGCGCGGTTTCCGAAACAGGTACGCAAATTATCGATCTTGTCTGGCCCGGCACCATCCGAGTCAGTGTTCGAGGTAGGTGGCCCGGTCGAAGTCGGCGTATGCGCCGTCGTTGCCGAGATCCTGCACCCACAGGCCGAGGAACGCCCCGGTGAAGCCCCAGGCGGCGGGCTCGCCATCGATGATCAGCGCAGCGTGTTCGTCGGACAGGATGGTGGCGTCCAGGTCGATCGGCAACTGCCGCCAGCCTCCGCCGAGGTCGTAGCTGAACCGCGCCACCGGTCCGTCGATCAACACGCGCAGGCCGACCCGGGTGGCGGTCCCGACGTCGACGGTCAGCTCGGGATGGGCCGTACGCCGACCGCTGTCGGAGCTAAGCAACTCCAGCACGGTACGACCGTCGTCGGCGCGGGTCAGGTAGAGGTGGTGCCAGTTGAGCGTGTTGTAGTAGGCGGTGATGCCGGCCAACTGCCGGTGGTCGGCGGGCTGGAACTCCACCACGGTCGAGAGTTCGCAGTGCGCCGACCCGACCCGGCGCGCGACGAGGCTCGGCCACTGCCTGCCGACGGGCGACTGGCCGCCGTGCAGGCGCAGGTACGAGGGACGGGTACGCAGGTCGACCCAGTCGCTGCTGGCCGGACGGCGCAGCGTGGACCACCAGGTCGCCAACTGGTCGGTGTCGAAGTGGTCGGTGGCCGGCTCGTCCGGCCACCGGTGGGTGGGCAGGTCGGGCGCGGCGACCTCGTCGGCGGGAACGCCGCCGGGAATGCTCGGCCAGGCACCGGGGGCCCAGTCGACCCGCTGGATCGCGGTCTCCCTGCCCAGCACGCAGTTGCCGAACGGGGTACCGGGGCGGGCGACGAGGTGGGCGAGGTACCACTGACCGTGCTGGGTACGTACGAGGCTGCCGTGACCGGCCTTCTGCAACCGCAGGTCGGGGCGCCCCACCGAGGTCAGCAGCGGCCCGTCCGGCGCCACCTCGTACGGTCCGAACAGGTCCCGGGAGCGGGCCACGGTCACCTGGTGCTCCCAGCTCGTGCCCCCCTCGGCGGTGACGAGCCAGTACCACCCGTCGTGGCGGTACAGCCGTGGTCCCTCGGTGAGGCCGACCTCCGTACCACTGAAGATGATCCGCGCCCTACCGACCAGTCGCCGTTGCCTGGTGTCGTACCGCTGGATCTCTATGCCGGCGAAGCGGTCCCGGCCGGGCCGCCAGTCGGAACTCATGCTGAGCAGCCAACTCGTGCCATCCTCGTCGTGGAAGAGCGAGGCGTCGAACCCGTGTGAGTGCAACCGCACCGGATCCGACCATGGCCCGGTGACGTCCGGGGCGGTGGTGAGGAAGTTCTGTGGGTCCCAGTAGCCGCTGGCGAAGCTGGCCACGTCGCTGTAGACGAGGTGGAAGAGCCCGTCGTGATGGGACAGGTCGGGTGCCCAGACCCCGTTCGAGTCGCCGCAGCCCCGAAGGTCGAGTAGTCGCCGCTCGGTGATGATCCCGGGCAGGGCCCGCCAGTGCACGAGGTCGCGGGAGTGGTGCAGCCGCACTCCGGGATACCACTCGAAGGTCGAGGTGGCCAGGTAGTAGTCGTCGTCGACACGCAGGATCGAGGGGTCCGGGTGGAACCCGGACAGGACGGGGTTGCGGATCGACCGGGCGGCGGTGGCCACGTCTGCGATCTCGGTCGACATGTTTCGACTCCTTCGGTCCGACTTCCGGTCGTGTTCCGATCAGGTTCCGGTCGGGTTCCGGAAACTCAAGCCCCGAACGCTCCCGGAATCCCGCCCACCGTAACCGATCACATCGAAATTCGACAGTATATTGACCGCAGAGTATGCACGTCGTAACGTGCACGCCATCATCCAGGAATACCGGCAAGGTTTCGAAAGTTTCGGTGACGCGTTCCGGCACCTCCCGCCGACTGGTTCGGCATCCGAGTACGGCATAAGTCCTCGAAGGGATGGCACATGACAGCGCACCTCTCCCGCAGATCGCTGCTGAGTCTGGCCGGTGTCAGCGCCGGCGCGTTCCTGCTGGGCGCCTGCGGCGACGATTCCTCCACATCGGACGGAGGACAGACCATCGACTGGTGGCACATCCAGAACACCGAGCCGATGCTGCCGGTCTGGGCGGCGATGGCCAAGGAGTACGAGACCGCGCACGACACCGTAAAGATCGCGATTCAGCCGCTGGAGAACGAGGCGTTCAAGGCCAAGCTGACCACCGCCACCCAGGCAGGCTCGCCGCCGGACCTGTTCCAGTCGTGGGGCGGTGGGGTGCTCAAACAGCAGGTCGACGCGGGCCTGGTCAAGGACATCACCGCCGACGTGCAGCCCTGGATCGGAAAACTCCTCCCCGCAGCGGTACAGCCGTTCACCATCGACGGCAGGATCTACGGCGTTCCGTTCGACGTCGGCATGGTCGGGTTCTGGTACAACCGGGACCTGTTCGCCAGGGCCGGCGTCACCGCCCCTCCGGCGACCTGGGCGGAACTGCTCAGCACGGTCGGCAGGATCAAGGCGGCGGGCATCGTCCCGATCGCGCTGGCGGGTAAGGACAAGTGGCCCGGCCACTACTACTGGGCCTACCTCGCCATGCGGATCGGCGGACTGGACGCGTTGCGCAGGGCCGCCGACGAGAAGAGCTTCGACACTCCCGACTTCATCGCCGCCGGTCAACGGCTGAAGGAACTGGTCGACCTACAGCCGTTCCAGAAGGGCTTCCTCGGCGCGGAATACAGCTCGCCGGACGGGCAGGCGGCGACGATGGGCAACGGCGGTGCGGCGATGGAACTGATGGGCCAGTGGGCACCCACGGTGCAGAACTCGTCTTCGACGAGCAAGAAGGGCGTGGGCGACAAGCTGGGCTACTTCGTGTTCCCGGCGGTCGACGGTGGCAAAGGGTCGGTCTCCGAGGCGTTCGGCGGCGGCAACGGCTTCGCGGTGGGCCGCAACGCCCCCGCCTCGACCGTGGACCTGCTCAGGACGTTGCTGGACGTGGCCAACCAGCGCAGGGCCGCAGCGACGGGTGCGGTGCTGCCGACCGTACGGGAAGCCGCCGACGCGATCACCGACCGGAACAACCAGGTCGTCGCGGCGAGCCTGGCCAGCGCGACCGGGTTCCAGCTCTACCTCGACCAGGCGTATCCCCCGGCGGTGGGGCAGCAGGTCAACGACAGCGTCGCCGAGTTGATCGCCGGTACGAAGACGCCGGAGCAGATCGTCAAGGACATCACCACGGTGGCGAAGAGCCAATAGCCATGTCCACCGACCAAGGGCCCGTACCCGCCACCACACACCACGTGGGGCAGGAATGACGACGCCACCGACGGTTCCCCACCGGCGATCCGACGACACGGGAACCGGTCTCTCGGCACCCGTCCCGGCGGCCAGGCTGACGCATGGCCGCCGGGACCGGGGCCGTAACCGCCGCCGGTCGAGCCGCCCGGGCACCATCGTCGTCTTCCTGGCCCCGGCGCTGGTGCTGTTCCTGCTGCTGGTCATCGCCCCGATCCTGGTCGCCGGATACGCCAGCGCGTTCAAATGGAACGGCTTCGGTCTGCCGGACGACTTCGTGGGGCTGGACAACTTCGTTCGAGCCTTCGGCGATCCGACGTTCCTCGGCGACCTGTGGCGGGCACTCGTACTCATCCTGCTGTCCCTGCTGGTCCAGCTTCCGGTGGCGCTGGGGCTGGCCATGCTGCTCAACCAACCGCTGAAGGGTCGCAGCGTCTACCGGCTGGTCTTCTTCGCGCCGTACGTGCTCTCCGAGGTCACCACCGCCGTGCTGTTCACCCTGGTGTTCTCCCCCAACCGGGGCCTGGGTGACACGCTGTCCCGCCTGCTGGGGGCCGAAGCCGGCACGATCTTCGCCAACCCGGACACCGTACTGTTTGCGCTGTTCCTGGTGATCTCGTGGAAGTACTTCGGCCTCCACCTGGTCCTCTACCTGGCCGGACGGCAGAGCATCCCCCGCGAACTCGCCGAGGCCGCCACCACCGACGGCGCCAGCCCCTGGCAGGTGTTCCGGCACGTCACGCTGCCGCTGCTCGGTCCGACCATCCGGATCAGCGTGTTCCTGTCGGTGATCGGCACCATCCAACTGTTCGACATGGTGTGGGTACTCACCGGCGGCGGACCGATCCACGCCTCGGAGACCATGGCCGTGACGATGTACCAGTACGGCTTCCGCCGCTTCGAGGTCGGCTACGCCAGCGCAATCTCCATCGTCATGTTCCTCCTGAGCTTCGTCTTCGCCCTGCTCTACCAGCGGATAGTCATGCGCCGCGACACCGAGGGCGCCATCACCACCCGGGGAGTCCAGCGATGACCACCACGAAGAACCCTGCGGTACGGGTGCGTCGCGGCGTCCTGCACCTCATCGCCGTCGTCATCGGCGTACTCATCGTGCTGCCCATCGGATTCGGGGTGCTCGGCGGTTTCAAGGACAACGGCCAACTCTCCACCAACCCGCTGGGCTGGCCTGCCCCGTGGATACCGGCCAACTACACCGACATCCTCACCTCCGGCGTGTTCTGGCGTCAGCTGACGAACAGCGTCCTGATCGCGCTGGCCACCACCCTGGTCATGGTCGGTGCCTCGGCGCTGGCCGCGTTCGTCTTCGCCCGCTTCACGTTCCGGGGACGGGAGTTCCTGTTCACGCTCTTCGCGGTCGGGCTGATGTTTCCGTTCGCGGTCGCGATCCTGCCGCTGTTCATCCTGTTGCGTGGCCTGGGTCTGCTGGACAATCCACTCGGCGTGATCCTGCCCCAGGCCGCGTTCGGCCTACCGGTCACCATCATCATCCTGCGCCAGTTCTTCCGTACGGTTCCCGCCGAGGTCGAGGAGGCCGCCACCCTGGACGGCTGTGACGCGTTCGGGTTCTTCTGGCGGATCCTGCTGCCGATGGCCCGGCCCGCGCTGGCGACCGTATCGGTGCTGGCGATCGTCTCCAGCTGGAACAACTTCATGCTGCCGCTGGTCGTCTTCACCGACCAGAGCTGGTGGACCCTGCCCGTCGGGGTGCAGGCGTTCCAGGGCCAGTACGCCGACGACACCGCCCGGGTGCTGGCGTACGTGGTGCTCTCGATGGTCCCGGCCCTCGGTTTCTACGCGCTGGCCGAGCGTCAACTCGTCGGAGGCCTCGCCGGCGGCGTCAAGGGCTGATCGGCGGTGTCAAGGGCTGATCGGCGGTGTCGGAGCTGGTGGGCGGTGTCAGGGACGGGACCGACGCCGTCGACGGCTGACCGACAGCGTCGAATACTGATCGACAGCCGTAGGCTCGACCAATGACGAAAGGGCGACCGGTGGGTTCCGACGACAAGCGGAAAGTGACCATCGCGACGATCGCGCGGCTGGCCGGAGTGTCCGTGCCGACCGTGTCGCGGGTCCTCAATGGTCGTGCCGACGTCGCTCCGCAGACCCGTGAGCGCGTCGAGGAGCTGCTGAAGCGACACGGCTACCGCCGCCGGCCACCCAGTATGCGGGCCAGCTCCGGGCTGATCGACCTGGTCTTCAACGATCTCGACAGCCCCTGGGCCGTCGAGATCATTCGCGGCGTCGAGGACGTCGCGCATGCCGCCGGGGTCGGCACCGTGGTTTCGGCGATCCACCGCCGGACTTCATCGGCCAAGCAGTGGCTGGACAACATGCGCGCCCGCTCCACCGAGGGTGTCATCTTCGTGACCTCGACCCTGGAACCACCCCTGCAAACCGAGCTGCACCGACTGAACATCCCCGTCGTGATCGTCGACCCGGCCGGCGTACCCCCGCAGGAGGCACCCACGATCGGTGCCACCAACTGGGTCGGCAGTCTGCGCGCCACCGAGTACCTGATCGGACTCGGCCACCGACGCATCGGGTTCATCGCCGGGCCACCACAGCTGATGTGCAGTCGTGCCCGCCTCGACGGTTACCGTACCGCGCTGGAGTCGGCGGGAATCGCCGTCGACGACAAGCTCATCTGCCCCGGCAACTTCTACCACGAGGCCGGCTTTGTCGGGGGCGGCCAACTTCTCGGGCTGCCCGAGCCGCCCACCGCCATCTTCGCCTCCAGCGACCAGATGGCGCTCGGCGTCTACGAGGCGGTCCGGCAGCGTGGTCTGCGCGTACCGGATGACATCAGCGTCGTCGGTTTCGACGACCTGCCGGAGGTCCGCTGGTGTTCGCCCCCGCTGACCACGGTCCGCCAACCGCTCGCGGAGATGGGCATGCTCGCCGCCCGTACCGTGCTCCGGCTGGCACACGGCGAACGGATCGAAAGCCCACGCGTCGAGCTCGCCACCGAACTGGTGGTACGTGACAGCGCCGCCGCTCCGCCCGGCTGAACTGGTACAGGCCCTCCGGGGCCAGCGCCGCGTAGACAAACGACAGCCAACATCTCCTGCGATAGCGGGTGGACGGGCGCCTATCGGCAGCTTTACACGGGCCGAACCCGATCACGGGCCACCGCGAGCCGATGGCACTGATCGGATCGCTGGAGACATACCCACGCAGAGCTTTTTCATCGAAGGATCCAGCTCGTGTCACATATCGAGAAGATCACTGGCGAGTTGCGGACGTTGATGACTGGCGTGGAGCGAGCGCATGGACTAACGACTGTTACCGACCACAAGGCACAGGAGGTGGCGCGGCGAGCTGCGGACGCCGGGTTCACTGCGGTGGCGATGGGCATGACCCAGGTACGAGAAGCGATCATCCTCCTCCAGAATGGCCTGGGTAGCCTTGCCGTCTCGATTAGTGAGGCGACGAAGGCAACGGCGGTCGTGCCGAACGGAGCCTCCCCGCAGGATGCAGCTACCGGCTTGTCACTCGTGCAGGGCGCCGTCGACTCGGTGCGTAATGCGGCGGCCAGCGCCATCGCCCAGGCAGATGAGGTCCGGCGAATCGTCGTTGCCGTCCTCCAGGGTGGGCAACCCGGGCCTTTGTTGCAAACACTGGCGAACGTCAGGGAGATGCTGACTCTGGTTGCGCAGCGTACTGCCCGGCAAAGCGTTGAAACGGCAGTTGCCGAGGCACACCGACTGGGGATCCTCGGGAATTCGATCGCGGCTGGCGGTTCCCCACCGACCAGCGCCAACACCAGCGATCAGGCCTCGACGACCGCCAGATCAACCGACCCCGTCTCGAATGGCCACGGCACCCTGGTGCCCTGGTCCAGGAGGCCCACCGGCGTTCCTGGTGGGTCGCCGACCGGACCGCGTACCAAGATCTCGCCAAAGGATGGACCTGTGCAGCAACGTTCCCTGGAATTGGAGAACGAATGCGCCGATACGGTCGCGGACAAGGGCTACCGAGTCCACCAGAACCCCACAAAACAGCAAGTCGCCGAAGCGCGCCTGAACACCGGCGACACTGGCGATCCGGCAAGTTCCCCAGATTACCTGATCGAGGACTACGTCTTCGACTGCTACTCCCCGACGCCCGGGAAATCGACACGAGGCATCTGGAGCCAGGTCTCCGCGAAGATGGAAAAACGGCAGGCTCAACGTATCACACTGAATCTCCACGACTGGGATGGTGAACTTTCCGCCTTGCAGAAGCAGTTTGCCGACTGGCCGATACCAGACTTGAAGGAGATGCTGGCGGTCACGAGAAGCGGTGCGATCATTCAAGTTGTACGACGAGATCAAGGATAATACCGACATGGCGATCGAATACCACCTGACCCTGGCCGGCGACATCCCACTGGAGCAGGTGGCTGCACTGGCCGCTCCGGAAGCTATCGAGGCTCCGGCCCCGCCCGGCTACCCACGACTGCTCAGTGCGGACCTTGAAGAGTCTCGTGGGTACACGGTCAGCATTACGTCAGGCAGCCATGGCTACTACGAAGCACAGGACGATGACGGTTCACAGTGGGAGTGGGAGCCCGAGGCCTACGTCGATGCAACGTTCCGCATGAGCAAGAATGATCTGTCCCGATACGGGGTGCCGAACATGATAGCGGCCGTGGCCCGCGTGCTAGCTGGTCGAACCGAGGATGCGGCACTTACGTTGAACGGGGACTGGCTGCTACTAACCCGCTTTGGCGGGGAACTGCGCAAGCACAACGTGGCCACCTGGTACGACGAGAACTACGACAACATTTTCGGCAAATAAGCGACCATCGGCTGACGGCAGAAACGGAACTTCATCAGCAGAACTGGTCGCGCTACCGGCCATCGTCGGACCTGCCGGCCAATGACGGCTTCTACAGTACGGACTCGACCCGGACGAGCCTCAACGCGGCTGAACGCGTCGGCGGCCGGCGCAAGGCCGTCGAGTTGTACGAGCACCTCGCGGACCGGCCGAACTTTCGTCGCCTACTCCCGGATGTTCCTGGACAGGCCGCTCAGGGACGTCGGCATCAACCCCGGGAGGTTCTGGTCCACGTACGGTTCGTCGACCGGGTGAGTCCGCCGAGGCGGTCGGTTGCTGTCGCAATGCGAAGATGATCAAATGCGCAGCGAACGTATCGGGGCGATGATCGGCTCCAGCGGCGGCCTTGCCTTCGTTCTGATCAATGCGGGGGACCTGCCCGCACCGGCAGGCCTGCTGATACGCGTCACCGGAGTCGTGGCGTTCCTGGCCGTGGTGTGGTTCGCCGTGATCCGCCCGTCCAACAGGTCGGTGCCGTCGGAGCCGCCGTCGCGGCGCGCGATCCGCATATACGGGACGTCGGTCACGGCGATGGCGATCGGGATCCCGGTCGGCGCAAACCTGATCAACAACGTGCTGCACCTGCCGGTGCTCACGGTCCCATGGGTCATTCTGGTCGTCGGCGCCCACTTCCTGCCGTTCGCCAACGCCTTCGGGGCGCCGGTCTTCGCCCGGCTGGGCTGGACCATGGTCGGGCTGGCGGCGGTCGGCTCGGCCGTCAGCCTTGCCGTCACCGAGGCGGCGGCCCCGTGGGCGGGCGTACTGGCTGGTCTCGCACTGCTCGGATTCAGTTCCGCCGGGGCACGGCGGGTGCAGCCGAAGGTGGAGGCGATGCGCTGACCGGACAACGGGCTGCACCCGCGTGCGTGGTGGATCGGCCTACCGGCCTGACGCCGCCTTCGAACGGTTGAGGCCAGGGGTAGCGAGGGCACCTGTGAGCGTGCCGACCACCGTGATGGCCGCCACTCCGAGGATCATGTACCGAGCCGAGTCGAGCAGCGACGGGCCGCCCATGCTGACGAGTGTGCCCGCGATCGCGGAGGTGACGGAGTACGCGATGAGCTGCGTCGTGTTCAGGGCCGCTGCCGCCTTGCTGCCCTCCTGCTCGTCCTGGGTGCTGCGCAGTGCCGCCACGCTCAAATGTGGAAACGCCACACCGATGCCGGCCCCGGCGACGAAGAGGACCACCGCGAAGACGATCATGCGTACGGTCGACGCCTCCCCGACCTGGAGAGTGCCGTAGATGATCAATCCCACCGCGAGTACGACGGGGCCGAGCCGGATCGCCAGGCTCCTCGCCCGCTCGGCAACCAGGTTCACGCTGAACAGTTGCGCGACGACCCATCCGACGGAGAGCGCGGCACCGAGCAGTCCGGCGGCCAGCGGGCCAAGACCGCCGAGTTCCTGCCCGAACAACGGGATGAAGGTCTCCACCATGACGCCCGCGCACAGGGCGGCGACGGTCAGGTACACCCACTTGAGGTTGTTCGCCCGGTGGTACGTGAGCTGCGGCAGCACGGTTGCCTTGCCGCGCCGGTCGACCACGATGAACAGTACGATCAGCACTCCACCGACGAGGACGGCTGCGACTGTCGCAAAGCCCGGTGGCAGCGTCGAGCCAACGCTGAAGGTCGCCGCCGAAAGGGTCAGGAGTACCAGCGAGAACCAGGGAACCGGTGCAGTTTCCCGGGCGGTCCGCGGTTCGCGGGGCAGGGCCCGGGGAGATAGGACGGCCAGGACGAGCGCGGCGAGAAGCAGCAGTCCGTAGGCCCACCGCCAGGCATCGAGTTGAGCGAACAGTCCGCCCAGTGCGGGACCGACGAGCGTGCCCACACCCCACATCGCCGAGACCAGTCCAGCGGCCCGCGTCCACAGCCGATCGGGCAGCGCGCTCCTGATCACCGCGTAACCGAGCCCCGCCAGCAACCCACCGCCGAAGCCCTGCACCACCCGACCGAGGATCAGCATCTCCATCGACGGGCTGACCGCGTTGAGCGCCGCCCCGAGGCCGAAGACGCTGAAGCCGACCGTGTACGAGCGCGCGGCACCCATCCCGCCCAGAACGCGGCTGACCAACATCGACGCGATGACAGCGGCCATGAGGAAGCCGGTCGCGACCCAGGCGTAGTAGCGAGCGCCGCCGATGTCGTCGACGATCGACGGCATGAGGGCTGCCGTGAAGTAGAGGTTCATCGCGTACAGCGCGACCCCGCCGGCGAGGATGAGGGCGGCTGTCAGGTGCGGCGGCCGGAACAGGTCGGCCCAGCCTCCTTCCTGCCGTGCCGGGTGGCGGGAGGCTTCGACATCGGCTCCCGGATGCGCTGGTGGGGCGGCTGGGCTCGGCGAGTTGCTCATGGGCGGCTACGCTAGGAATTCAAGTGCACTTGAAGTCAAGGTGGCTGGCAGTGAAGGCTCCGACAGACCTGCTCACCGTCGGCGAGGTCGCCCGCAGGGCGGGAATCGCCACGTCGGCAGTGCGTTTCTACGAGGACCGGGGGCTGATCACATCCGAGCGGACGGCGGGCAACCAGCGTCGCTACCGACGGCACGTGTTGAGACGCATCTCGTTGATCCTGGTAGCCAAGCGGATGGGCATTCCGCTGTCCGAGGTGACCGAGGTGTTCGCCGCCCTGCCCGACGACCGGATGCCAGCCAAGCGCGATTGGGAGCGCATCTCACGACGCTGGGCCGGTCATCTTCAGGCACGAAGGCGCGAGATCGAGGAACTGGAACGGGAGATCACCGGATGCATCGGTTGCGGTTGCCTGTCACTGCAGCGGTGCAGGGTGCTGAATCCTGCGGATGAGCTGGGCGAACAGGGAACCGGCCCGCGCCGACTACCCCAGCGCGACCAGCAACGGCCATTCGACTGACGGACTCGGGCACACCTCGACTGGGGTCGATCGGCGATCACGGAGGTGCGCTCTGAACCGATCACGGCACGCCGCCCGGCAGAAGGACCGCTATCGATCGCTGATCTGGTCGTACGGCAGGAGGGCGCGGAGGTGGCCGTCTTCGTGGACGACCCGGCCGGCAACTCCGACGGCCGCGCGTTACGCAAGATACTCGCCCGCCTCGACATCGTCGGCGACACGGCGACGGTCCATCGGGTCCCGGCATGGCGTTGCCTGGCCGAACCGGAGCAGGTGGCGACGGAACTGTCGGAGCATCTCCACCGTCTGCGGACGGGCACGACAGGGCTCTGAAGCAGACCGGAGTCACTGCCGACAGGTCTTCGGCGAACCGGCCGCAACGGTGGCACGTGCCATCAGGGGCGGACGATCTGTGCGAAGTCCTTAACCGCCTGCCCGTAACGCACGTTGTATCCGTCCAGAATGGCTGCCTTCAGGACGTCGTCGCGTACGTCGGAGACACTTCGGGGCGACGAGACCCCGGGAGTGTGCTCGTAGTTCCAAACTATGACATCGAGGAAGACGGGCGCTACGAGCGTCCGCCCCATGCGTAGAAGTGCTTCGGAAATTGCCGGATACGGCGTGTGGGCCGGATCGGCCAACCAGGCACGGAGTGCGGCCTCCTCGACGCTGAAGTCCACGCCGATTCGGCTCAACGCCTGAATGACGTCGGGCTTCGGCTGATCAGGCCCGACATCCAGATCCCTGACCTTGCGGAGCCGGTAATAGACGAAAACCTCCTGGCCCGAGAGGTTCGGATACTGTATCTCGTGGCGGACCTCCTGATCCTTGTCCCTGAAGTAGTCGTGATCGAAGGTTATTCCACGATCTCCGAAGTCGTCGTCCTTGCTCCAGTCGTCGTCCTCCTTCAAATGGCCGCCTATCCTCATGGTCTCGCCGGGGTAGATGTCAACGTTACGGCCGACGTCGATTTTGAAGGTTTCAAGGTAATCGATCGACACCCCCTCGTCGTCCGCCCTCCTGAACAACGTATGACACACCCGGTTGTTTCCGGGAGGCGGCCCGACGCACACACCCAGCGTGCCACGAACCTCCAGGTCCCTATCCGCCTCATCACTTTCGGTGTCCAGCGTGTTGTAGATTCCCTCTAATATGACCTCGACTTCGAAAGGCATTCTTCTCCGCCTCCCCGTTACGATTCATCTTTGCCATCGATGCCAGCGACTCCGACTCGATTCCGACCGGACCGCCGACGCGCCGGCACGGCGGGACGACCGCTGACGCTGGTTCAGGCCCAGGGAACGCGTCGCGCAACGTCAGGCGCTCCTCGTACGGCTACACGGCTGGTTACCCGTCCAGCGCCCGCTCCTCGTACGGCTACGGCCGGTTACCCGTCCAGCGCCACGTCACGCCCCGCCCGCCGGAATTCGGCCGCCCTTCCAACCCGGTCAGCGCCCGACGGCCCCCGCAGGGTCACCCCAATTCCCAGATCCACCGTCCGACATCAGGCGGGACGGATCCGGCGACCATCAACCGGGTTGAATCATCAGCCGTCTCTCGTCGTGTCCCGGACATGCTCGACAGTCGCGTCCGATCAGATTCCTGACCTGATCCCCAGGGACCCGGGAGAGTCTTTTACCGATTGCCAGCAGGGCATACGTCGCGGCGGAACCCGACGTCCCCAGCGCGGACTCCACCAGGCAACCCACGAGCCGATCATTCAACACTCCCGCGATGGTTCACCATCGGCTACCGTCGTCAGATGCCGGCCGACCGCCCTGCCGTGACCGCCCTGGTCGCACTCGTAGTCGTTGACGTCTTCCACACCATTGCCGCCATCGCCCTGTACCAGCACCGCATCGGTGTGGTGACTCACGACGGCTCCGCGATTGTGGAAATGCTCGACACCATCGTGCCGCTCCGTGAGCTGTCCTCGGTGACGGCCTGGCTGTTGTTCCTCACCCTGCTCACCACCGTCGCCGCCGTCGTCTTCTGGCTCGCCCAAAGCCGGCGCACCGGAAAACCGTTCGCTCCCGCAGCCCCGGTGTCCCAATGGCGAATCAGCGCCATCATCGCCCTCCCCGTCAATCTCCTCGCGGCCGTGCAGTACCTGTTCACCACCGAGAGAGGGGGCGAGTACATGCGCACGGCCTGGGGCGAGAGCGGCCTGCTGCTGGTCGCCGCATCCGTGGCACTCGTTGTCACCGCGGTCCTCGGTATCCAGGTCGTCCGGCGCACCGAAGCGCACACCACCGGCGCCGGAGCCACGAGCGCGTAAAGGATCTGGGCACCGCAGCCGCGTCGGAGTTCGACGGCGGGACTTCCCCTTCGGGATCCGGTCGCGCACCGACCTGACGTCGGGGTCGGAAAAGCCTGACGTTGGGGTCGGAAAAGGATTCAGGCCCGATCCAGATGGACCGGGCCTGCTTTGTTACTGCTGGTGCGCCGCCAGGGACTCGAACCCCGAACCCGCGGATTAAGAGCCAGCGTCGGTCGGTGCTTTACCGCCCATCGGGGTCCCACCGGTCCACGTAGCGCCGGATGTCGTCCGGTTCCAGCGGACGAACGTGCCGCACGGTCCAGTCGACGCCGGTACGGTGCACGGCGGCGGAGCACCCACGGAGCACCACAACCGGCATCAGGGTTCGTAGCGCGAACATCGGGCTTGGTCAATCATCATCCAGTCGAGCCGTCTACTCGTGGCGCCGAAGCTCCTCGGGCGTCGGGAACTCGTTCATAGAGTAAGTCCTCGGCGTCGAGCATCTCGCGCTCGACTGCCTCCGCGAGATACCGGTTGTCGATGAGCACTCCGAATTCGGTATTGCCGTGCTCCGCACTCCAGGAAAAGTTCGCGCTGGTCACTAGCAGAAAGCGGTGATCGATCGCGATAAACTTGGCATGATTACGGACCTGAACACCATCGAACTCCTTCGTTCGCAGAACGGTTCCGGGGTAAAGGTGTCTGGCCACCTCGAAGGTAGTCGGGGTCGAGCGGCTCGGGCTCTGGTCGGCAGCTGCCGTATCGACGTAGACCCGCACGGCCAGCTCCGGCCGCAGCGCCGCGCGCCGGAGTGTTGTCCAGAGTGCGGATGAGCGTTGGAAGTTGAACGTGGAGCAGGTTACCGATTGCCGAGCACGGTCGACGAGGTGGCTGATCGAGCTGGTGAGCGGGCCGTGCTGGGCGATGTGGCCGGGCATCGTCCACAGCGCGCTCACGGCGCTCGGGGCGCTACGCGCCCCCTCGATCGCTCGTAGGACTGCGATCAGGGAGATGGTCGGGCTGGTCTCGGTCAGCGATCGGAGCTGGGCGCGGCGGCCGGCGGGGATGGCCTTCAAGGCGACGGTCAGGGTGTCGCCGTCGGCCAGCCGGTTAGCGATCTGTTTCGCCTCGGTGCCGGTGAGTAGTTCACCCAGGCGCCGGGCAGCGGAGGCGTCAATCAATTTCTCCGAAGAATCCAACGCCGCTCCCGGGAAGGCTGACGAGCAGGCGGCGGTCCAGGAAGCGGTTCGCTCGTTCGCATGACGTTTCGGATGCCATGACGCAGCAGTGGCATGCCGCGCCGTGGAGAAAGTCCTCGGACTTGTCGGGCTGGCGCATCGCGCAGATCGGGTCTGAGGAACACCGCGTCGCGCGGTAGAGCGCGCTGGCTACGACGCGTTGCAGACGGGCGGGTTCGCTCTGCTGGACGAGTCCGCCGAGGGTGCCGTCGCTGTCGGACGCGGTGGTGCAAATCAGCAGGCCGGCTGCTGCCTCCCGGTTGCTCGTTTCCTGCCAGGCGTAGAGGCGTTCGCTCAGGCTCGCGGCGGAGTAGCCACTAGTCATCGCCAGTTGCCGGATCAGGACGTGGGCCAGGGTGTGGACCAGCCAGTATCGAGGTGGTTTGAGGCGCGAGTCGGCGCTGACACGCTTGGCGGTTTCCGAGAAGCGCCGCTCGAAGTTGCGTTCGTGGGCATCGCGGTGGGCCTCCCAGAGTTCGGTCGCGAGGATGCGCTTTTCCCAAGCGGCGACGGCCTGCTCGTCAAGTTGGAGGAAGATTCCTTCGCCGCGGTCCTCGGTGGCTACTGTCCAGGCCGGGCGTGGGGCGCGGGCGAGCGGGGCGAGACGCTGGGGCAGGTCGCCCGCGCGGTCCATGTCGTCGATGCGGGTGAATCCGACGAGGGCGTTGACCTTCCGCAACCGTTCGACGGCCAGGACCCGCACGACTTCGGGTCGCAGGTCGGCATCGCGGTCACGCTTGGATAGCGTGAGTCCGCTCGTCTCGTCCTCGTGACGCAGGCCGATTGGGTCCTTCTGCAGGTAGCGCCATTCGGGGACGAGTAGGTCAACCGGATCCCAGTCTCGAAGCCACGCCTCCTGCTCCTCGGCCGAGTCGGGGGGCAACATGGCTGCGGCGACAGCCTCGTTCAGCTGTTCGTCGGACAGTTCAGAGACGTCGACCTTGCCGTCGAGTACGTCTCGGAGCGTGTCGAGGTCGTCGCTGTACTTGGCGAGCTTGTCGCCGAGCGCGACGCGGATCCGGTTGGCGAGGTCGCTGGTGCGTTCCTGCTGAGATTCGGGCATCACGATGATCGACTGGGTGGCGGGGAACCACAGGTTCGACGCGCCGACGAGCATGAGCCGGGTCTTGTTGCGGCACCTGTTCGGCTCGAACGCGTCGAGATGCGGATGACGGCCGCGGCAGTTCGGCAGTTTGCTGCGTCCGGCCTCGCCCTGCGCCTCGTTCATCGGTCGGCGCTGTCCGCAGGATTCGCAGTGAATGACCGCTGAGGCGCCCTTGCCGGCGGTGCGGTCGACCATCTTGAGCGCCGGGAACTCTGCCGCGGAACATGCCTTGCCGTGATGTACCCACAGGTCGTACGGGAACTCGTCGAGGTGACCGTCGACGCAGGCGAGGAGATAGCGGGCGGGGACTGCCGTACGGCTGGTCGCTTTGCGGCTGCCGCTGCCTTTGCGGCTGCCGCTGCCTTTGCGGCCAGTGCATTTGGCGTGCTCGAAGCACGCCAGGTCGGTGCGGAACGGGTGGGTGTTGGTGTAGGAGAACTGCGAGAGCAGTCCAAGCATGTCGCAGCCGGTGCAGCGCAGCCACTGCGGGAAGACCCGTGCGGGTACGCCGAGGTCGTTGCCCTCGGTGGACAGGCTGATTTTCTTCGGCTGCCACGGGTGGGGGCGTAACTGGACGTCGCGTGAGCGTAGGAGCCGGGCGATCACCTCCCGAAGCCGCGGCGCTCGGATCTGGGGAATCCCGTCGCGGCGGCGCCAGATTCGGTCCCAGTCGTCGAGTCCGGTGGGCATGATCGTGAACTGGGGCAGGTCCATGATCGAACCGGGTCCGTAGGTGTAGAGCAGCGATGACGGACGCCCGGAGCCGACCTTGGCGCGGTTGTGCTTGGTGGCCTTCTCGGCTTCCTTCTCGGCGTCGCCGAGCGGGTCGACGGCGGTGGCGGCGTCGTAGACGAATCTGGCTACGTCGGTCATGACGTTCCGCTCTCCTCGGGCAACTCCCACTGCGGGGCGGCGGGCGGCGCGATGTAGAAGAGGTTCTCCTTGATCGGGCTCACCAGCAGGTTGATCTCCGGCTGCACCTCACGCATCGAGTTGGCCACCACGAATGGCGGCGCGTCTCCACCGTCAGTCCGGGACCGCGCGTTCTCCGCGCTCATCATCAAGGTGTCCTGGCGGCTGTCATCGGCGACCTTCTCGTACACCAAAGACTTGCGCCGGTCGGCCAGGTGCTTGCGGCGTTTATCCCACTGGTCGAGCCGGTTGAGCAGCCGTTGCCGTGCCCGGTCCGCCGAGTCCTCGTCTGAGGCTTCCAGAACCCGGCGCACCAGCGCGTCGATCAGCTCGACGGCGTAGGTGCGCTGGCCGTCGATCCGGCCGGCGCTCTGCTCCGGCGACAGCCCTTGCGGCTCGGCGGCCTGCACCACCCGCGCCGCGCTGACCAGGACCCCGTCGAGTCCGCGCTCCAGCGACGTCATCGAAAACGGGGTTACCGACAACGCCTCGACCTGGGCGTAGAAGGTCTCGTGGTAGTGGCGGAACTGCTCGAAGTGGGCCAGGTCGCGGGGCCGTGCCCAGTTGCCGAGCGAGATCACCAGACCGGGCCTCTTGGCCTCCCGGCCGACGCGCGAGGATGCCTGGATGTACTCGGCGGTGTTCTTCGGCTGACCGACCACGAGCATCAGCCCGAGCCTAGTCACGTCCACACCAACCTGAAGCATCGAGGTGGCCAGGACTGCGTCGTACGGACTCACCTCCCGGGAAGGCACCGGCTTGTGTGCCTCGCGCAACGCCCGTAATTCCCGCTTGCCGGCTGTGGAGTCGAACCGCGCGTCGAATGGCACCGCCATCTGGTCCAGGGTGGCGGTGATGTCAGCGCTGGAGACTCGGGACGTGAGCTCGGCGACGTTGAGCGATCCGAAGTTCGTTCCGGTCCGGCTCGGCAGCAATGACCAGGGACGCCTCTTGGCCAGGGCGGTCTGGATGTCGTCGCCCATGTATCGGGCCATGCCGGCGAGCTCCCGGGTGGCGCTGAAGTAGCCGACCAGCGTCATGTACGGGTCCGCGGCCTCACCGCACCGGTCCAGCAGGAGCTGCGCGCCCGCCATCAGCACCTCGGCGACCCGGATCTCCGCGGTCGTCAGGCGGACCCCGGTGGTGGACAGCCCGACATAGCGCCGGCCCGGGAACTCGTCCGAGATCTTCTCCTCCTTCGAGAAGAACGTCTTGCCGGCGTCGAGGACTTGCGGCGGGAAGATCGTGACATCGCGGCCGTACAACGCACGGACCTGGTCCGGGGCGTTGCGCGCGGTCGCCGTGGAGGCCACCACCAACGGCCGCACCCGAGCACCGTCCGCCGTCCGCCAGCCGGCCATCACGTCGATGGCCACCTCGAACAACCCGACTGTCGTCCCCAGTGCGCCGGTGATCAGGTGCAGCTCGTCCTGAATGATGAGGTCGGGTGGCCGCAACCGCGACGATGGGTGCACGGCCGCCTGCGGATAACCGTCCTTCGTCTTGGGATGCTTGCTGCCGTCCTTAATCTCGCAGTGCCGATAATCGGCGTGCACGAAGCCGTGCCGCCCGCAGTGCCGCGACACGTAACCGAACAGCGACGCCGCCTCACCTTCACGGGCCAGGCGGGCGAACTTGTCCACCGTGGCAATGAGGAACGCGGGCGCGAGTCGGTAGATCTCCTCGTCGACAGTGAGGACTGGCAAGCCGTCCAGCACCTCGCCACCCTCGGCGAACGGGCAGTTCGCGAGATCGTCGCCGCAGTACACGAACACCCGGCGGATCCCCTCGGCGGCGCGCACGTTCCGGGCGCTGATCCGGCTGCCGCACCAGGGACACCGCTGGATCTGCAGCACGGTCAGCCGGTATCCGCCGCCGCTGCGGTTCGCCCGGCTGAGCTGCGTTGCGGCCTCGTCGTACCGCTTCGGGCTGACATCCGTGCCCACCCACAGCCCGATCCTGAACGGCTCGGCGCCCCACGTCGCCTCATCCTCCAGGCGAACCCGTTCTGCGGCGCACACGAGCGTCGTGGCGCGCTGGAACTGTTGCGCGGTCAGCAGCCGCAGCGTGTACCGCATAAGCACGGCGACTCCGCGGCCACCGTCGAGCGGCCCGTCCGGAGTCTCGACGATGCCCTGCCGACGGCGGATAGCGAACGTGTACGCGGCCAGGCCGAGATACGCCTCGGTCTTGCCACCACCGGTCGGGAAGAACAACAGCTGCGCCTTGGCCAGATCCCCGGAACGCCGCGGCGCCGCCGGATCGCTCAACAGCGGAATCTGCATCAAGACGAACGCAAGCTGGAAAGTACGCCACGAGTGCGCCTTCGGCCCTGCGGTGAGCACCGCCTCCCGCGCCCGCTCGATGCTCTCCTTCGGGTTCTTCGCCCGGCGGGCGGCGACCTGCGACTGAACCCGCTGGTCGGCCATCACCCGGTTCATGAACCGGAAGCACCGCAACGCCTCCGGATCACCGAGCAGGTAATTCAGCCCTTCACCCAGCTGCTGCTGAACCCGGCTCGCCTCCCAAACCGCGTCCAGCCCTTCGTCACGCAGATGCTCGGGAAGCGCCTTGGCCTTCTTCTTCTGACTCTCAAGCCAACCCGCGTAGCCATTCACGATGGGCTCCAGGCCGGCTCGTAGCTCCTCCGTGCTCGCCGACTCAAGACGCTTCATGTCCAACAGTGCCGTGCTGATCTCCTCGGCCGTGGTCTGTGGGGTCTGACACGTCGGCAACCAAGTTGTCCACACCGCGCGCGCCCGCCGCGCGCCATCCTCCACGTCCCAATCGACCGAGCAGGTACGGCCAACGGCGAACTCCAGCCGATCCCGATACTGCAACCGCAGCCGGCGCAGTTCGTCATCACGCTCGGGACGCGTATCGATCAACGGATCGGAAACCGGCAGGAACACATCCTCGCCGCCCGCCTCGACCCGCAACTCAGTCTGGAACAGCCACGCATTTACCGGGATCTTGCGCGGGGTCACCTGGTCATTGCACAGCGCGATCTCGATGAGCCGACAACCATGCTCCGGATCGTCATGTCGATCGATCCGAAGGACCACCTTGTCCTTCAACGACACCGTCGTGGTCTTCTTGGGTGCCAGGTCCGCGACGACGACCTTCGCCGGGATCTCGACGGGAATGCGCTTGTAACTGCGCATCCCGGCCTTGTCTTCCTCGCCCTTCTCCTTGATCGGCTCGTAGACACCCCACGACGCGGTCACCGTGAACTCCGCGACTTCCAGAGGAAGCTGACAGCGCAGACCCATGGACGCGGGAATCATCAGCCCGCGTTTCTGCGGCTCGTCCTCCACGGCATCCTCGTCGGCGCCCGCGCCACTTTCCTCCACCGCAGTGACTGGGACCCCCCGACTCTCTTGGGCGTCGAGCGCATCGCCGACATCCGTGACGGCATCGTCGGAGTCCGCGTCCTTGGGATCGTCGTCGCCGGCCTTGAGCCGCTCCGGAGCGATCCGACCGACCAAGTACACGACGTCAGGTGATGCGTCCAGGAGCTCCTCAGGTCCGTTCGCCGGGCCGAGTAGCTCACGTTCGAGGATATCAACGAGATCCTCTCGAGCCGTCCACGACCGTCCGTCCGGCTCATACTTAAGCTGGTACTGCCGGTCCCTCGGAGCCTTCTGCGGGGCGGTCACTCTTCGCCACTTTCTTCGTCTTCCCCCTCGGCGAGCGGAGGCGCTTCGCCCTGAGCCGCCGCACGCCGGTGGTTTTCCTTCAGCAGCCGATCCAAGATCTCGACTCTAGCCTCCGGGCCAACGGTCCACCGGGTCATCTGACGCCAGGTGTGGAAGCCGTGATCTAGCACTACATTGTTCCACCCGTAGGCGTCCATCACGGCGTGGTCTAGCTCAATGTGGATTTCACGTAGTCGAGCAACATCACGGTCTGCCGAGCCGGACGTATCCGGATCATTGACTAAACCGTAAAGGTCAGTGAGTCCCATCTCTCGTCGAGTCTGGATCTCCCGCCTCGCGACCTCTAGCCTGCACCCAATTTCGTCGAGTCGATCACTCTGCTCAGGACGTGGGAAGGTTTCAAAGCATGTGGACGGCGTGTACGTGGGGTCGATGCGCATCGTCGTTCCATGCTTAATCGCCCAAAGCTGATGCAGGCTGGACGACAGCACCGCTTGGTCCGAGTACGAATCGGTTGCGAAAACCACAACCTTCTCATGGAATACCCGATCATTGGCCACACGAGCAGGCATAACAGTCTTACTTACCCGCGCGATCACCAGAACCTCCCGCAGGCCCGCTATGGCCTGCCGCATGGCCGGTCGCGGACGGAGGAAAATCCACCAGGGAGCCTGCCTGACCGGCTTTGCCTTCTTGGCGCGCTCAGGCATGACCAACTCCCGAACCCTATTGAACGGTTCAGAGAATTTGGAGGCGCAGATTTCGCAGCGGCCCGTGAAGTCAATAACCCAGCGCGAGGCTGACAGGTCGAACCGAGAGTTGAGATCTTCTCCGCTAAGGTATGGCATAAGGACTTCGGAGTTCGCTGGATTTGCGGCGATCCAAGCTTTTGCTTCATCGGGTTCCAGAACGAAACCCATGCCGAGCACGATACACCCCTGGTATGAGATTCCCACATTCTCCCTCAACCTCGTGGCCGCGCCGTCAACTCTTCCCACGGCCTCCAGGAACGAGGAAATCCTACGCACGGCAATCCCGTCGGCGATTCTTGGGATGTCGATCGGAACAGACCGCCGGGTTCCCCATGCCGCCGCGTATTCGAGGTTTGCGCTCGCCGCCGGCCAGGCTTCACTTTGAATTGCCCGCGTAATCGTGAACCCGCTAGCGACCATGCGGTCAAGGCCGACTCTTCGGGTGGCACCCTGCCAGACAGAGTTGGTAGCGATGAGACCCAAGTTACCACCGCCGACCAGCAGGGAAACTGCTCTCAGGAAGAAATAACCGACGAGGTCAGCGCTCCCTTTCGTGCCGCTGGCCAGGACATTAACGAACCAGTCGCGGATGTTGGTGCCCATGGTTCCGGTGAGCTTCTGGCCGCCGAGGAATGGTGGATTGCCGACTATGGCGTCGAAGCCGCCGCGCTCCATGACGTCGGGAACGGCGAGAATCCAATGCAGCGGCTTCCAGCGCTCGTAGTCGGTTTTCACCGTCGGGGTGAGGCCGGCGTTGAGGATCTTGTCGAGCATGGTGCGGTCCGGTGTGCCGCCGGGGCCGGGGTAGGCCCGTTCGACGGCGATGATCAGGTTTACGTACGCCTCGCGCAGTGCCTTGCCAGCCTTGCCGCCAAGCCGCAGCCCGGCGGCGACCACCGCGTCGGCAATGTCGTTAAGCTGAGCGATCAGCTGCTGGTAGTCGCGCCACTGCCGGCGTTTGGTGGTTGCCGAGCGTTGCGGGTCGCTGTCGTCGATCTCAGTGGCGAGCTTCTGGCGGAGTCGAGCCGCTTGGCGGAGAACCCCGTCGACGTCGATGTCGAGGAGGCTCGGCTGTTGCGATGCAGCGTCGGGATTGATGTGTTTGAGCTTAATTTGCCGAGCGTCGGTGAGGCCGAGCAGGGAGCTCCCGTGCAGGATCTTGTCGTCGACGAAGGAGAACGGCAGCTTCGGGTCGAGTGACACCAGCCAGAGCGAGAGTTTGCACATCTCGACGGCCATCGCGTTGATGTCGGCGCCGTACAGGCAGTTCGCCACGACCGTGCGGATGGCGTGGGTCTGTTGTTCGTGCGGCGTGCCGACCGCGACGCCCTCGCTGCGCCACGCCTCGACCAGGCGGGCGGCGAGGTAGCGTGCGGCGGCGACGAGGAAGGCACCGGAGCCGCAGGCGATGTCGGCGACCTTGAGGTCGAGGATGCGGTCCGAGGATACCGGTACCCAACTGTCGACCTGCTGGTGTGGTCCCGGGTCGTAGACGAGCGGTTCGAGGGCGTAGCGGACAACCTCTTCGGCGAGGGATCGCGGTGTGTAGTGCGCGCCGGCCGAAGCCCGTGACGGGGTTTCGACGACGAGGACGCCGCCGGGGACGACGACGAGAGGGCGGTTGCGCAGGTCGCGGCGGATGATGCCGATAAAGGGACGGAGCCGGTCGCGGAGCTGCTCGTCGGTGGTGACCGACCGCAGGGCGCGTTCGGCATCCTCGACCTTAGCGTTGTCCCTGATCGCTTTCGTAAGCGCGGCCTTGGACGGCGCGGTGGCCGCCAGCTGGTGTTCCTTGACCCAGGCGAGGATGGCGTCGGCCAGTGCGGTGTCGGTCTGCTTCTCTGCGGCGAGTGTTTCGAGTAGAGCGAGGGGAATCTCGGGTTCCTCGCCCTCCTTGCCGACGAGGCCGACGATGACCTCGTCGACCTGCGCGCTGGAGTAGCCAAGCAGGCCCTCGTAGATGTAGCCGATCTGCTCGACGTCGATGTCCCGAAAGGAGATCCGGCGGGCCGGCTGTCCCTTGAGTTTGGCGACTTGGACGGCGTTCAGAACTTCGAGCATCACCCGGTCGCTGACGGTGATGGCGAGGGTGCCGCGTTCGTTGCGGGCGGTGAGGAACGGGAAGCGGCTCGGGTCGAACAGTGACCCCCCGTATGAGGGCAGACGGATGTCCTCGAACGACGAGCCGTGGAACAGTGCCTGTGAGGTGGCCAGGAGCCGGTGCCAGGCGAGGTGGGTGGCATCAAGTGCCTCAGTGCCACCCGGCTCACGTGTCCGTACGTCGAGGGCGTCCAGTTCGTCGCTGATGCCGTAGCCCGCTACGAACAGCCTTCCATGGGGCAGCAGGCCGCGTTCCTCGGCGAAGAGCAGGAACACCACCCGCATCATCACGGCGACGGCCGCCTCGTACACGTGGGCACGGTTTTCGGGGAGCGGGTCGGGGTCGGCGTCGAGGGCTGCTTCCGACAGGGCGTGGACGAGGAGTTCGACGGCGCGGCGGACCTGGATGCCGAGCGCCTCGGTGATCTCTTCGGCGGCGGCGACGGATTCGCCGAACAGCTGGGTGAGCTGGTCTTCCGGTTTGCCGCCGACGAGCCGGCGGCGCTGGAGCAGCTCGATGAAGGCGTTGCGGGTGTGGGGTTCCTCGATCCAGGTCTGGGCGTCGACTATGCCCGAGGCGACCATGGTCTTCTCACGGGCGCTAACGATCGCCCACCAGCGGCCGTCGGTGACGACGCCGATGGGAACTTTCGCCGCGCGTAGCAGTTCTTCCATGCGGTCGATGGGGCTGGTGGCCCAGCCGTCGTCGAGCGGGTCGCGCAGCGAATCGACTGGGTCGGTGACCAAGACCAGCGCGCCGGTCAGGTCGCCGTGTACGAGTGCCCCGTCGGGGCTTAAGGTTACGGCGTGGTTGGGTGAACGCACGGTCGCGATGCCGGTGTCGGTGCGGTAGGTGTCGCTCCAGCCAAGGACGTTCCGCACGACGATGTCGACCCAGGTGTCGCGAGCCTGGCGGTAGAAATCCAGCGCCGCCGTGTCGCCGGGATGCTTGTCCCAGTTCTCCCACGCCTTCTCGAACGCCGGTTTGGCGTCCTTCAGCGGGGCGAGCGCGTTGCGGTCCGGCTGCGGCATGCCCTGTGGCCAGACTCGCCGCAACGCCGGCACGGCCAGGAACGGGCCGTCGGTGTCGACCAGTTCCAGCCAACCGCGGTGCAGGTCTGCGGCGGTCGGTGCGTGCTTGCGGTTCATGCCGCCACCCTCCCAGCCTCGGCGTCGGCCGGAGTCAGCGCGAAGACAACTGCGGCGGCAGACACGTGCGGCTTGATGTCGCGGTATCGCTCACGGATGGCGGCGATCTCGCGGTGTTCCTCGTCGTCCAGGCTCGCCGACCGGTCCTCCATCGTGCGCAGGTCGCGGCGCCGCTGGGCCTGTTGATCGTCGGTGAATAGGAGCTCTTCCTGGCTGCGGATCTCGGCGGTCAGTCGGTCCCGGGACTCCTGAAGGTTTATCCGGAACGCGGCGAAGATCTCCCGGGCGCGGATGACGTCAGAATCCCGCCGCACCTGCAGCGCCTCGGTGACCTTCTCCTGCCGGGTCTCGGCCTTGCGGGCCATCGCGGTCAGCAGACGGGTACGCAACCGGGAGTCCTCAGCGTTCCACAGGTCTGCAAGGGCGGCGCGTACGGGTTCGTCGGCCAGGGTGAGGTCGTGCGCGTCGAGTGTCTCGTCGAGGACCTGTTCCACCTTGGCCTCGGCCATCGCCTGGCCGTGCACCCGGATGCCGGTGAGGAACACCTCCTCGTGCAGGCGCAGGCCGCCTCGGCCGACCAGGACCAGGCGGGACACCGCAGCGACACAAGACTGCGGCAGGCCGTCGACGATGACGGCGGTAACCCGGTGGACCGGGGAGTCGACGCTAAACAGCGCGCTGCGCAGGACACGCGCGGAGCGCTGCATCAGGGCGTGCCCGAGGTGGATGTGGACCAGCTCCTTGTGGCGGCCCTGTGCGGCCTTGTCGTCGAACGTGATCGGGCGGGGCACGCCGGGCTCGCTGCGGGTGTCCAAGCCCTGCAACGCCGACTGCCATGCGGAGCCGAGGTTGGGTACGAGGAAAACCTCGGCGTCGAGGTCTTGGGCAAAGCTGTCGTCCGGTTCCAGCGGTGGCTGCGCGGTGATGGTCAGCGCGGTGTCAACAACCCGGCGGGCGTTCGCAGCCGTCAGGTGCATCTCAGCCTTGCAGACGTCGTAGTTGCGGGACAGCTCGGTCAGCTGGCGGTTGAGCGTGATGCCGCCGGCGAGAGCACGGGTGATCACTGCGTTGCCGTCGTCGGGCGCGGACGGCCTGCTTCTGCGGCCGGCCGCGGCCGGGTTGAAGTGATCCTGCACGGCGGCATCGATGACCTGGTTGACCGAGCCCAGGTCGGCCGCGACCATGCCGACCTTCTTGGCGATGTGCTCGATCAGGAAGTTGAGGTCTCGCGCGTACACCGTTCCGGTCGAGTCCGGTGCGAGCTGGTAGATCTCCGGCGTGTGGTTCTGGCCGTACCGGTCGATACGGCCGATCCGCTGTTCCAGCCGCGACGGGTTAAACGGGATGTCGAAGTTGACCAACCGGTGGCAGTGGTCCTGCAGGTCGATGCCTTCGCCGGCCGAGTCGGTGGCGACCAGCACCCGGACCGGGTACTTCGCCGGGTCCTTTGTGAACTGGTCCCGGATCAGCTCCCGCTCCTCAGGCGGCGTAGAGCCCTGGATAGTGGCGAGGACATCTCGGTAGCCACGCTGGACCAGCACCCGGGCAATCCAGTCCAGCGTGGCGGCGTACTCGGTGAAAACGACGACCCGCTCGTTAGTGAACGTCTTGCCGTCGGGGCGACAGATCGCATCGAGAAAGCCGATCAGCGCCTCCAGGCGGGAATCCGGGCGGTGCTCGTATCCCCGACCCCAGTCGACGAGCTCGTCGATCTCGTCGTTTGTCGCCGTCACCAGCGCATGGGAGCCCTTGCTCTGCCGCAGCGTGGTGAACTCGGGATGCTCGACGTCGCCCTCCTCCTCGTCGGACTGGCCGCTGCCGAGCACCTCCTGGTAGTACTGCTCCTCGTCGTCAACGGCCAGCCGGCCGCCGTCCGCCGCCTCTTCATACAGCTCAAGCGTGCGGGCGAACGCCCACGGGCTGGACAGGAACCGCTTCTTCAGCAGCATGGCCACGATGCCGCCGGCACCGGACTTGCCGTTGGCTCGGGCGCTGTCGGCGAGGATCCGGGCGAGGGTGGCGAACTGTCGCTGTTCCGCATCGCTCGGCGTGAAGACGATCGACCGGAGCACCCGCCGGTGGAAGCCCTTCTCCGGCAGATCAGTCTTCAGCCGGCGGACCAAGATATCGCGCAGCGCACGCTCGTCGAGGTTGGCGCCCCGAGTGAACCTGCGCCCGTCGATCATCTCCAGGAGAGCGGTGAACGACTCCGAATATCCGTTGTGCGGGGTGGCGCTGAGGAAGAGCCGATGCTCGCACCGCTCGGCGAGCGCCTTGGTAGCCGTCGTGCGGTGGCTGTCCACGGCGTAGCCGCGCCGGCCGGGGGCAGTGGTGGGGCTGGCGGGTGCGACGTGGTGAGCCTCGTCGACCACCAGAACGTCGAAGGAGAACCTGCGGGCCGTGGTGGTGTCCGCCACGTCGGCGTACACGTCGCGCAGTAGTCGCTGGACGCGCAGCGTGGGCAGCCACGACATGCTGACGATGACTCGGGGGAACAACCGGAAGGGGTTGGCGTTCAGCCCGTGACTGCGCCGTACGGTGGCCATCAGGTCGCTATTGACGATGACGAAGTCCAGTCCGAACTTCTCGCGCATCTCGTCCTGCCACTTCAAGGCGAGGCTCGGCGGGCACACGATGATCACGCTGCGGGCGCGGTGGCGCAGCAGCAGTTCCTGGATGACCAGTCCAGCCTCGATGGTCTTGCCCAAGCCGACATCGTCGGCGAGCAGCAGGTTGGTGCGCGAGGACTGCAGCGCGCGCCGCAGCGGCTCCAGCTGGTACGCCTCGACGTTCGCGCCGCTGCGGAACGGGGCCTGATAGGAGTTCGCGTCCGCGGAGGTGACCGCACCCCACCGCACCGCGTCGACGAACGCGGCGAGCGTGTTCGGGTCATCGAACGCCTCTGGACTGACGTTCTCGGGAAGTCCTTGGTCGGGTGCGACCGTGTGGCCCACCTCCAGCTCCCACACGACCGAGAGTTCCTGGCCGAGACGGTCCTCCTCCAGCGACTGAAGCACCACCACATGCGTCAGGCCGGCTGCGCCCTCGTCTGCAGGGCTGCGGGGCAGGCCCTGCTGGCGCACCTCGACCACGGCCCACGTCGAGCCGCGCACGGTGACCACCTGGCCCGGCTGAGGCAGGAGCGGCACGGCGAACCCGGGCTCGCTGCCGGTCCGCTGGTTCGCCATGATCGTCACGTCTGTGTCTTCCCCTCGTCGCTCACCGTCCGCCATTCTCCACAGGCCTTGCGATTTTCGCAAGACCGCGGATAAGCTCTGCCACGTGTCAAGCGTCGCCGAGCGAGTCCTGGGTCTGATCGAGGCATCCGGGATGAGCCGCCGTGCCTTCGGACAGCACATCGGCCTCGACGAATCGAAGATGTCAAAGTCACTCAGCGGCGCGCGCCGGTTCTCCTCAGTCGACCTCGCACGCATCGCCGAGCTATGCCAGGTCACGGTGGACTGGCTCATCACTGGCGACGAGCCGCCGCTGGCGATGGCCGCTCGAACCACCGGCGGCAGCGCCACCACCGCCATCACCACAGCGCGGCGATACAGCACGTTGCGCGCCGACATGGCCTCGCTCGGCTACCTGCAGCCCTGGCGACCGATGGCGGGCGGACTCAAGGGGGGCGGGTACGCGGCCCAAGGGCGCCAGCTCGCGCAGGAAGCCCTCACCCGCGTCACGCAGGCGGGTCGGTCGGTCGCTACCGGCAACCTGGCTGACGTAATCGAAGCGGTCTTCGGCGCCGACGTCGCCGTCGTCGAACTCGGCCCGGGATTCGACGGCCTGGCGACCTCGTCCGAGCACGTCAAACTCGTCGTTCTGGCCACCTCACACGTGCCCGCCCGGCAGCGGTTCACCCTCGCCCACGAGCTGGCCCACTTGCTCACCGACGACGATCAGGACGTCCATCTCGACCGGGACGTCTACGACAAGTCGCAGGCCAAGGACCCGAGTGAAATGCGGGCCAACGCCTTCGCCGCCGCCTTCCTCATGCCCGAGGACATACTCCGCCGTGCCGCCGGCACCACCGGCTTCACCGACAACACGTTCGCCGCACTCGCCTGCGACCTAATCGTGACGCCGTCCGCGTTGGCGTACCGGCTACTGCAGCTGCGTCTCATCGACGCGGGAACCTGCGACCGCTTCAAGTCCCTCACCGCCGCCAAGGCCGCGCACGCAGCCGGCCAAGGCGAGGCGTTCGCACACTTGGTCACCGAAGCGGCCCGACCACGCCCACCCGGGCTTCTCGTCCGCGACACCTACGCCGCCTACGAAGCCGGCGCGGCGACCCTGCGCCCCTACGCAAGCCTACTCGGAGTCGATGTCGACCAACTCAGGCGCGAGATCGAGTTGGAGCACCGAACTCACGATGCCCCATGACCGAGTTCCTGTTCCCGGACAACACCGTACTGTGCAACTTCGCCGCCGTGGACCGGCTCGACCTGCTCAAGTCGGTGCTCGACGAACGGGGGCGCTGGACGGGAGCGGTGGCCTATGAGGCAAGTCGATCGGCGAACGTCCTTCCCGCGCTGCGTCGGCTTACCTCCGAGGGCTGGCTGGGCGAGGCGATCGAGGTCACCGACGAGTCCGACATACAGCAGATCAACCGCATCCGACGGGCCGTGTTCGGCGGCACGGACGACGAGCCGCTCCAGCACCTGGGCGAGGCCGAAACCTGCTACGTGATCGAGCACTGGCCGGAGTTCGTCGGCTCGTGGTGGATCTCCGACGACCGGGAAGCTTTGCGGCTCGCCCGATTTCGCGGAATCACCACGCGCGAAACGATCGACCTCGTATCGATGGCAGTCCTCAACGGTGATCTGCGCACCCGCGAGGGCTTCGAGCTGATGCAGGCAATGTCCCAGCAAGGACGCTACCTCCGGCTGCCTACCTCGGCAGCCGACCTCACCCGCTGACAAGAGTCGGTTACCGTACGAGTGCGAATGCGCACGGGAGGAGATGAGTGAACGAGCTCTTCGACCTCGCCGGCACCGTCCTGTCCCGGTCACCGGCTTCGGCAGAACTCTCAGTCTTCGACCGCACCTTTCCGGCGCGGGTCGCAGTACTCATGCGATCCCGCCCGATCACCGAGGCGATCGTCGCCGCGAACCGGCAGGACTGGCCGGCGGCCCTCTACGACGTCGCGACGTTCGCCCTCGCCGCGATTGATCTGGTCATTGCACAGCAGGGCTTCGAGGAGGAAGCCACCTACGACGACGTCGTGGACGGCCTCACCACGCTCGCCCGCCGTACCGCACCGGAGCGGCCCGCATCGGAGCACCGCCGCGTCGGCGAGTACACCGTCGACGCGCTCCTGAACCGGGGCGAGCGCGAGGCGCCGTTCACCTACCGGATCAGCGACTTCACCGACGAGGCCCGGACCCACCAGCGACGGCAGGTGCAGTTCCGGCTGCTGATCGAGCGAGAGGACCCGGTGCGTGGCGAGGTCGTCCTCAACGCCACCCGCGACGCGATCAACGCGCTGGTCGGTGGACTGGAGTTCGACGTCGAAGACGAGCAGGTCGCCAACGAGGTGCTACTGGAACGCCAGCTGGCCAAAGGAGCGTTCGACGCCGCAGAACGCGCTGCAGTCCGGGCTCGGCTGCTGTCTGTCTCGCTCGCAGAGGACCTCAACGAGCTGATCAAGAACACCCGCCGGGACCTGCGTGCCGTCATCCAGGAGTGGGCAGCGGTCGTTCCGCAACGCCTAGCCACAGCCCGGGAACACATCGCGGGCAGGATGGAGGCCGAGCACCGCCTGCTCGCCAAGATCCGCGAGTCGCTGGAATCCGACGACCAGCAGGTGACCATGACGGCAGCCCGGATCGCCGCGCTGCTTACCGAGTGCTCGCGTCGGCACGACGCGCTGCACCGGCAGGTCATCGCTACCCGCAGCGTTTTCCTGGAGGAGCAGGATCGGCAGTCGTTTCGGCCTCCGGCGCTCGGACACCTGCCCGACCTCAGCCAGGAGATCCTCACCCCGTTGCTCGGCCTGGACAGTGAGACCGCTCTCGTGGTCACCGATAGGTGGCTGTCGGACATCACGGGTCCGCGCCCTCCGAAACTGCCCCGGCTGTACCGGCTGGTCTACGACCTGTGGGCGGTGCGCGACTCCGCCGACGACGATCGTGACCTTGACGACGGTGATGAAGCGGGAGACCCGGATCCGCCGACAATCGGGCCGGACATCGTGGACACCGCGCGGCGAGTCGTCGCCAGGACCGGCCTGCCCGCCCGCCTGTCGGCGCTGCTCGCCGATGCCCTCACCGATCCCGGCCTGGACAGCGGCACCGACCGGCAGCGGGCCGCGGAGATCCTGGCACTGGCTGCGCTGTGGTGCTTCGCGCCCGAGGAGACCGATACCGAGCACACCACGTCGGTCGACCTGACCGCGCGGATCCTGGGGCCGCGTGCCGTCGCTGACGCCGACGACCTCAAGCTCGAGCTGCCAGGATGGGACGGCGACGACCTGATCATCGTTCCGCATCCCGACGCCCTGGCGACCGCCGACCCGCAACCGGTCACCGACCACCCCTGGATACACGCGGAGACGCGATGACGCTGACGCAGAACGATCACACCGATATTGGGACCCTCATCGCGTATGCGCTGCAACCCACCCAGCGACCCGGGCGCAGCCAGGAATACCGTCGGGTGCTCGGCCGGTACCGGACAGAGTCCGACTTCCGCATCGCCGCCGATGCTGTTCTGCACGGCCTGCACGCTCGCGTCCTGTCCGACGGCGACTTCGGACTCGTCCTCGGCGTCAGCCCCGAGTCTCCGTTCGCCTACCGGGTCGGCGACATGCCCCACGCGGCGACCCGGATCGGGCGCCTGATGGCCGGGCTGGTCCTGGTCGGCGTGGCCGCCTACGCCTACCCCAGTCCGGCCGACCTGGAGGAGGAACGAATTCGCCGCGTGGCGGACGTCGAGTTCGAGCAGTGGATGCGCGCGATGTGCGAGCGCCTGCAAGAGCACGACGCCGCTGGCGAGCCGGTCCCCGACGACGGCTTGAACGAGGCGTGGCGGGCCTATCACGAGATGCCGTCCACGCTCGTCGGCGACAAGGGCCGCAGCTCCGGGCGGCTGTCGCCAAAATGCACCCTGTACTGGGTTCGCAACGTCCTCGGCTGGCTCGTCGAGCAGGGCATGGCCCGTGCCGACAGCACCGGCGGGACCTGGATGCTCACCGAGCGGTTCCGCGTCCAGGTCAAGGACATGGCCGGTGAACCCGCATACACCTTCCTGGCGGACATCGCCCGACGGCCGCACATCCGGCCGTCGAGCCCCGCTGTCCAGCCGCCCGCCGCGGACGACGGGGAGCAAGCATGACCTACCATCTGGCCGCATTCCGGCTCCACTCGATCGGGGAGAGATCCGCTCGCTTCACCGACGTCACGCTCGACCTCACCGGCCCGGACGGCAGCAGCAGCCACCCCGCCGACTCGGTGGTGTGGCTGCGTAACGGAGGCGGCAAGTCCTCACTGCTGTCGCTGTTCTACGCGTTGCTGTTGCCGAGAGCTATTGACTTCATGGGGCGTACGGTGAAACGCAGCCTCACCGACTACGTCGACAGCGGCGACACCGCGCACACCGTCGCGGCGTGGCACCCGGCCGCCTCCGACACGTTGGACGGCTCGCCGGACCGCATCCTCATTACCGGCGTCGTCTACGAATGGTCCGACCTGCGCCGTCCCGCCGACGCCGACCGCGCCCGGGACCGGCTCGACATGACCTTCTACGCGTTCTATGCCATGCCGGGCATGCTGGACCTGCACCGGCTCCCCATCCTCGGCGCCGGGGGCGCACCCCGGCGCCGAGCGGCCTACGTCGCCGCCCTCAAGGAACACGCGGCGACCTACCCGCAAGCCATGGATCTGGTCACCACCGAGAAGCAACACGAGTGGACAGCCGCACTGACCAGCCGGGGTCTCGACCCGGCGCTGTTTCGCACCCAGAAACAGATGAACCACGTCGAGGGCGGTGTGGAGGACATGTTCCGGTTCTCGTCCGCCCGCGAGTTCATCGACCTGCTCATCGACCTCACGGTCGCGCCCGAAGACGCGATCAGCGTCGCCGATCGCCTGGCCTCGATCGCGTCGCTGCTTGCGACCAAGCCAGCCAAGACGGCTGAGCGAGACTTCTGCCTCGACTCGGCAACAGGCCTGGACCGCATCCACGTCTGCCAGCAGGAGGTCGACGCGTCAGCGGCCGACCTCCAACAGGCCGTCGACGAGGCAGCCAAACTCTCCGCCGCCTTCGCCGCGACGGTCGCACAGGCGAACAATCAGATCGAGGCGCTCGCCGCGCAGCGCGACGGCATCGAGAAGCGACGCGCCGCAGCGGTGACCGAAGGCGGCGCCGCGTACGAGCTCGTCTACCTGTACGAGGAACGCGCCGCCCAGATACGACTGAGCACCGCGCAGGACCAACTCAGCAAGGCCGCCACCGACATCAGCGGCGCCGCCGAACTCATCGAAGCCTGGGAGGCCGCCGGACACCTGGCGGAGAAGAAGGAGTTGCAGGACGCGCTGGAGCGCACGCGGCGTGAGGCCGGAGAGGAACGGGCACGCACCGCGCCACTGCGGCGAGAGCACGACGAGCACACAGCTCGCCTGCGAACCCGGCTGTGTACACTCGTCGACGCCCATGAGGCTACGGCGGCATCGGCCACCGGAGCCGCCACCAAGGCGAGGGCAGACGTCGAGGCCCACCGCGCCGCAGCGAAGAAGGCCGGCCAGGAGGCCCAGGCAGCGGACAAGGACGGGGCGACCGCGACCGCCCGGCTGGAGTCGCTGGCCGCAGACCTACGCACGGCTGTCCGCGACGGCGTGCTCCCGAACGAGCAGACCGACCCGGCCAAGCATGACGCCGTTCTCGCCGAACAGCACACCACCCTCACAGGCATTCTTGCCGAGATCCAGAGCCGTCGTGAGCAACGCCCGGCGCTTCGGCGCGCCCTGACCGGCACGCTCACCACGCTGACGGGTGAACAGGTCCGGCTCGACGCGGAGCGTACCCGGCTCGCGGAGGACCATGCCGCGTTCGCCGAACGCGCAGCCAAACTTGTCGCACGCGAACGCGTGCAGGATCTGACCGAGGCCACCGGCGACGCGCCGGTGGACCTCTGGGCAGAGGCAGACACCCTGACCCGCCGGTTGTCCGACGCGATCGTCGACGCCGACGTCGCGCTGGTGCGGCTGGAAGCCGAACGCATCGACGACCAGCGCATCCTCGACGTACACGCGCGCACCGGACTGCTACCCACCACCCTCGACGCCGAACGAGTCCAGGCTGTTCTGGCCGAACACGGCGTCATGGCCGAAACCGGCTGGGCCCACCTGCGTACGCTGCTACCTGGTGCACGCCTGCTCGAGACGGTCACGGACCCGGACCTCGCGCGCCTCGGCGTCGGTCTCGTCATTCCCACCGCCCAGGCTGACGCCGCCGCGACCGCGTTGACCGGCGGCGACACGGCGACCACCGCACTCGTCGGCGTCTACACCGCGCAGGCCGCCGCCGCGATCGTCGGCTCCCGCTCCACCCGTGCGAACCCCGACGAACCTGCTCCAGTGTGGGCCGTACTGCATCGGGGCTTGGTGGATCCGGCGTGGGCCGAAGGCACCGTTCGCCAAGTCGTGGGCCGCGCCGAGGCGTACGACGGGCAGCAGTCCCGCCTGACCGAGGCGCGTGAGGCCGACAGGGCGTTGCTCGGCGAGCTCACCGAACTGCTCGCCGACTGCCCCGCCGGGCACCTCGACAGCCTCACTAGCCGCGTCGACGACCTCGACAGCACCCTGCGCGATGTCGCCACCGCACTCGACAAGGCTCGCGTGGATCTCGCCGAGCTCGACGAAGCGGAGGCGTCCGACACCGCAGCCGAGCAGCGTACACAGCGCGGGACCTCCGACATCGAGAAATCCCGCGCCCGCCTGTCCGGCCTGATTCAAAAGATGGAGGCAGCCGTCGAATGGCGTAGGGATCTCGCCGAGGCCGAGTCCCGAGCCGAGGACGCCCACAGCCGGGCCGAGCGTCTCACGGAGAAGGCCAACCGGGCGCTCGACCACGCCACCGAGCAAAGCAGGCTCGCCGACATCGAGGGCAGGACCGCCAACGCATACCGGAGCGAGGCGGCCGGTCTGACATTCCTCGACTCCGAACCGGATGTTCCCGACGATCCGGCGGCGTCCCTCGACGTCCTCCGCGCTCGGCGTCAAGAGGCCACCCGCGCCTGGGAGGTCCAAGCCTCCCAGTCCGTACTCGCCGAGCGGGAACGCAACCTCGCCGCCGCGCTGGCGGCCGAGACGCAGGCCCTCGCCGCGGTCAGTGCCGAAGCTTTGGAACGTGCCGGTGTCCTGCTCGCCACCGCGGAGGGACAGACCAAGCCGGCTCGGGCAGCGGCACTGGCCGCCGCCCGAGAAGTCAAGGAGGAGGCGGTCGGCCGAAAGGGCCGCGCCTCCGGCGACATCGCCCAGCACTCGGCGACGCTCACCCGAATTCGAGCACGGCGCACCGATCCACCCAAGCGCGCGTTGCCTGTTGAACCGGCCACAGCGGAGCAGGCCGACAACCTGGCCGCCGAACATGACGGGATCGGTCAAGCGTCCATAGAGAAGCGGGCAACTGCAGAACGAGAACTCCGTGACCTTGAGGGCAAGCAGGGCGAATACCGGAGCCGGGTCACCGCGTTCGAATTGCTCGCCGACGGCCTTCCCGACCCGGCCGGCTTGGGTGTCGCGCCCTTCGCCGGGTCGGACGACGCGGCGAAGGCCCACAAACAGGCGGTCGTGCAAGCGCTGCGTGCCGCGGAGAAGCGCGCGAGCGACGCGGCGGTCTCCCGGGCGAACGCGGTCGGAGACCTGCGGACAACAGGCGGCAGGTACCCGGGGGTCGCCACGCCCGCGAAAGACCGAGTGCTCCACGACACCGAAGAGGTGCTGGCGCAGCACGCGGGAACGCTGGCCAACCAGCTCAGACTGCGCGCGGACATGATCGACGGGGAACTCGCCGACATAGCCAAGGACCAGGCGATCGTGGCCGACTCCCTCGCCCGCCTCGTCTCGAACACCCTCGACACCTTGCGCAAGGCCGAACGGTACTCGCGAGTAGCGACGAAGACCGGAGGCTGGGCCGGGAAGCAGATGCTCCGAATTTCCTTCGAACCACCCGCCAGCGACGCGGACCTGCGCACCTACGTCAACCGCGTCGTGGAGCGGCGCATCGCCGACGGCGTCAAACCGGAAGGACTGCCGCTGCTCAAGGATGCCGTCCACGAGGCAGCCGGAACCCGGGGCTTCACCGTCAAGGTCCTCAAACCCGCCCTGGACCTCGTGCCCACCACCGAGGACATCACCCGGCTCGGCAAATGGTCCGGCGGAGAGAAGCTGACCGTCTGCGTCGCGCTCTACTGCACGATCGCGGCACTGCGCGCCGTCAACGCCGGACGCCGGGACCGCTCGGGCGGCGTGCTGCTACTCGACAATCCGATCGGCCGTGCCTCACACGGCAGCCTCGTCGGCCTCCAACGAGCCGTCGCCGCGGCACACAAAGTCCAGCTCGTGTACACCACCGGGGTGAAAGACCCCGATGCCGTATCCCGGTTCCCCAACGTCATCCGGCTGGACAACCGCCCGGGCCGCACCCGGAACCGCCGCTACATCGTCCCGGACGACACGCTAACCTACGAAGCCAATCAGCGCCTCATCACCGGTGTCCGGGTCGCACACGACGAGTCGTCCAGCGGTCACGGCAAGCACGCCCAGCCCGAGACGTCGACATGACTACGACGCTGGGTGACATCATCGCTGCCTACATCGCGGAGCAGCCGACCAATCGAGTCCGGGTCGACGGCCTGCTACGGCATGCCACCGCCGTCGACCCTACGCTCGTCGGCGATCCGACAGCACGGGCCCGGCTCGCCGCCATCCTGACCGGCCTCGCCGAAGCGGGCGCCGTCGTGCTGCCAAAGGCACGCTCCGGCTGGGACGATCGAACGAAACCGCCATTGCCGATCTGGGTGGGCAAGCCGACGAAGCCACGTCGGACCCAAGCGGCACCGACACCGCGAGTCTGGCCACAAGCACTCGAAGCAGCCGCCGCGATCGCAAGCCGACCGGACGAATACCAACTTCTGGACAAGATCGGCATCTGGTTGCGGAACAACCCCAACGCCGAACCCGTCCCCCTTGAGGAACGCTCGTTGGAGATCCTCGACGACGAGAAGGCCCTCGCTATCGAAACGACCAAACGACTGTTCACCACCGGCGCACTGACCCTCGACCTGCTTGCGTGCTACCCGACGCCCGTACCTTTTCCCTCCCAGCACGTCCCCGGGGTAGGGCCGGCGCGGCTGCTGGTGGCGGAAAACAACGCGACGTTCCATTCGCTTCTGCAGGCCGCCCGACAACTGCATCCCGACGCGCGCCCCGACCTGCACATCGGATGGGGCTGCGGCAACCAGTTCCCCACCTCCATCACAGCCGTGACCCTGCTTGACCCGGCGCCAACCGCGCTCTACTACGTGGGCGACCTCGACGCGGCCGGGCTGCGCATCGCGGCCGGCGCCGCCGCGAAGGCGAACGCGCACAAGCTGCCGCCCCTTCGACCTGCGACCGCGCTTTACGAGTGGCTGCTCGCCCACGGCGTTCCTCGCGCGGACAGGTCCAACCCCGGCATCAGCAACCCTGCCGCGCTAATAGCCTTGATGCCGGAACACCTACATGAGCCGATCTCCCAATTGCTCCGAGGGCGTCGGCGAATTGCTCAAGAGACCCTTGGCCTACGCGCGCTGCGTGCCAATCCAAATCTGCTTGCGCAGGCCGTCGATTACAGAAGTTGAAAGGCTGGGGTCTGTTGTGGGGTTGATCAGCGTGGCGTGGTGACACGGCGAGGGTTGATCGATTACACCGAAGGGGTGAGATATC
>NZ_JBHTMP010000053.1:0-45098 GCF_042679305.1 Micromonospora sonneratiae
CTGGCGCGGCGGCTGCGGGCTGCGGCCTGCCTTCCCGGGCCGTCCGCGGCACCGACCGCCTGGCCACCCGACGCGGCGCTAGTGGCCTGGCTGCGCCGGATGACCTACCCGGGGCTGTACACCTGGGCGGCCGAGGAGAACCTGGCGCGCCGCTGGATCGGTGGTGACATCTTCGGCTCCCGTCGGCTGCCGCAGGCACCGGACTTCCTCGCCGGTACCGACGTACGCCGTCTCGCGCCGCACCTGGTCGCGCCGCTGCTGCGGCGGGTGAGCATGACCCGTCCGGCCCCGAGCGCCGCCGAACTGTCGCCGGCGGCCCTTGCCGCGGACGCCGGCCGGGTCAGCACGTTCCGGCGCGACGGTGCCGCCCGGTGCTGGGGCCAACCGGAGCACACGCCACCGCTGCCGGGCACCATCACCATCCCGCACGTCGTGCACGGAATCTGGCTCGGCCGGCCGCTGCCGGAGACGAACGGCTTCTGGGTCAACTACGCTGCTGCGGCCGACAGCTACGCCGGCCAGGTCGACTTCGTACTTTGGACGGACATTCCGCGCGCCTGTTTCGACTCGGCCCGCACCACCCCGCCCACGCCCGACGGCCGGCCCGATCCGCTGACCCCGGTACGCGCTCTGCTGGCCTGGGCCACCGCCCACGGCATCCATCTGGTGAGTGTGGCCGAACTGTTCCACGCGAACGCACCGATGACCCTGCACACCCCGTACGCCCTGGAACTGAACCGTGGGCTGCCGCAGGGTTTCGCCGCAGCCAGCGACCACCTGCGGGTCGAGGTGGTGCACCGGTTCGGTGGCCTGTACGCCGACGGCGACCTGCACCTCTCCCCGGACGCCACGCCCCCACCCGGCGAGCGGGCCGCCGCACCATCCGGGGACCTGGCCGGCGATGGGTACCGGCTGTTCCGGGGCCGGTGGCACGGGCGGCCGGAGGCTGGCGGGCCGGCCCGGTTGCCGGAACTCCTCGACCGGGTCGCGGCGTCGACGTACGGGTTCACGCTGCATGCGCTCACCGACGAGATCGTCCTCAACGACGTGATCGCGGCACCTGCGGGGCATCCCGCGCTGGCCCTGTGGTTGGAGGGTGCACGGTACAACTACCTGCGCGACCCGCGCGACCTGTACGCCGTCCGCGCCCCTCAGGCGGATGGGTCCGGGTGGCAGGGGGAGCCGGTCGCCTGGACCTGGGCGGTCACCGCCATGCGTACCGGACGGGTGCACCAGTGGCTGCTGGCCCGGCTGGGCATCGGCGCGGCCGATCTGGTCAAGCCGGCGCCGGCGGTGTGCGGGTACAGCGAGCTGAGTTGGCTGCCGCCGGTCGACGGCCAGCCACCGGTTGCCTGCCCGGACCCGGACCCGCTGCCGACCCTGGTCGCCTGCGTGAACCTGCTGCGCTGGCAGCACCTGTCGCGCTCCGGGGACCTGTGTCTCACCGCGGTCGCCCCGCTGGTACGCGGGCTGTCCGACCCGGACACCGCGTGGACCGCACTGCTACTGGCATTCAGGGACCTGTCCGCCGACCTCGGCCCGGTCACGTCGGTCACGGACCGGCGACGTAACCAGGACCGGACCCTCGACGTGGTGGTACTGCCGCCCGACGCGGAGGCGCTGCTGGACCGTACCGCGACACCGACCACCTGGTTCGGTTCCGGCAGCACACCGGGGGCCACCGCCGTTCGGGAGTACTGGTTCCTGGGCGAGCGCACCGTGCCGGCCCGGCTGCTGCCCGCCCCCGCGCACGGGCCGCTGAACGGCAGGCGACAGTACGGCGGACAACAAGCCGTGAACTCCGGCGACACTGAAGGCGTGCTCGGAGTATGAGCACCGAGCGCGGGGAACTCTGCCGGCTGCTGGTTGTCGGGCCGACCAGCCAGGTCGACGTGAGCCTGCCCACCCACATCCCGTTGGCCGACATGATGCCGGCCCTGCTCAGCGCGCTCGGGCCGGACCTCGCGGACCGCGGTCTGGAGCACAGCGGCTGGATCGTGCAACGGCTGGGCGGGCCCGCACTCGACGAGTCGAGCACCGTCGACGACCTCGACCTGCTCGACGGCGAGGTCGTGCACGTACGACCCCGTACCGACCAGATTCCACCACTGGCCTACGACGACCTTGTCGACGGTATCTCGGCCGGCATCCGCAAGCGGTCCGGGCTGTGGCACCCGCAGACCACCCGGGTCACCGCCCTGCTGCTGTTCGCCGCCTGGCTGGCCGCCGGGCTGGCCGTCACGTGGACGTGGCCGGACGTGCTCCGGCGCCCGATGCTGCTTGCGGCGATGGCGCTCCTGTGTTTCGTCGCGGGCTTCGCGGTGGTACGCAAGCTGGCCGACCGGGTGACGGCCGGCATCCTGGGTGCCGCCTGCGTGGCCGCGACGGTGCTCGCCTTCCTGGCCGGCGCGGTCGGTACCCATCCCGCGCCCCGGCTGGTCTTCGCGGGTGCCACCGCCGGTACCGTCGCCGCGCTGCTGGTGGCCGTGTTCGTCTTCCCGCGCACCGGCTGGCGGCAGATCACCGTCGGCCTGCTGACGGCGTGGCTGCTGGTCGCCACCGCACTCGGGCTGCGCGTCCAGACCACGCTGGACTGGACCGCGATCGCCGCGATCGTGGTCACCGTCACCACGGCCCTGCGCCCGGCGGTGCCGGCGCTCGCCTTCAAACTCGCCGGATTCGCCCTACCGGAGATGCCCGCCGAACCTGCGGACCTGCAGAAGAACATCGACCCGGAACCGGCCGCCGAGGTGCTCACCCGGGCCGCCACGGCGGACCAGTTCATGACCGCCATGTATGCGGCACTCGGGCTGGTCTCCGGGGCTGCGGTCGTGTGGCTGGCGGCGGCACCCGGCTGGGCCGCACCACTGGCCGCCTGGCTGGCCGCTGTCGCCCAGATCCTGGTCACCCGCGCGATGACGAGCACCTGGCACCGGTTGGCGCTGGCCGGCCCGGGACTTCTCGCCATTGCGACCTGGTGCCTGACCGCGACCACGGTCCGGGGGCCGCTCGCCGCCCAACTGGCCGTCGGCTGCTGCCTGACCCTGGTGGTGGTGTGCGGGCTCGCCGCGCGGATCCCGGTCGGCCGGCGGTTCAGCCCGATCTGGGGCCGGCTGGGCGACTGGGTGCACACCGGGGCGGTGGCCGCGTTGGTGCCGATCGTGGTGGTCATCACCAACCTGATCGACGTGATCCGGGCGCGGGTGGGTTGACATGTCCTCACGTCGTGACCAGGTGGACGCCCAGCGGTACATGATGGCCCGGGTGACCGGTGCGCTGGTGCGGGCCGAGCCGGAGACCGCCGAACTGCCGACCCGCCGGGACCGTACCGGCACCGTCGTCGGCGTCGTGCTCGGGATCGTGCTGCTGGGCGTGGTCGCGGTCTGGGCGCTGATGCCGGGATCGGGCTCCACCCGTTGGCAGCAGCCACGGATGCTGGTGGTGGATTCCTCGACCGGGGCTCGGTACGTGCTGGTCAACGGTCGGCTGAGCCCGGTCGACGACGTGGCAACGGCCACCCTGCTGGCCGGTGGCCGGCTCACCCCGATCACCGTGTCCTCGTCCCAACTCGCCAAGGTGCCGCGGGGTGCCGCGGTGGGTACCCCGGCGGGACCACAGGTGCTGCCCGCGGCCAACCGGATCAACCGGGGCGTCTGGCGCGCCTGTGACCTGGGTGCCGGGCGGATCGTCCTGGACGTCAACGTGCCGGCGGCCCCCGAATCGCTCGGCGCCGGGCAGGCGTTGCCGGTCACCGCGGACGGCCGGACCTACCTGCTGTGGGGCGGGCGGCGCCTGCTGCTGACCCAGTCCTGGGTGGCCGACGTGCTGGGGTTGGGGCTGCTGGCTCCGGTGCCGGTGTCGGCCGCCTGGCTGGACCTGATCCCGTTGGACGGTACCGCCGGCCCACCGAGCGTGGCCGGGGCCGGCGGCGCCGGGCCGACGGTGGCCGGCCGGCCGACGTCGATCGGCCAGATGTTCGCCGTGGACATGGGCAACGGCACCGTCGGCCACTACCTGATGACCACCGGCGGACTGGCCCCGCTGACCGAGACCGAGTACCTGCTGAAGCGGGCCACGCCGGGCTCGGTCAGGGAGACCTCGATCACCGCGGCGGATCTGGCCGCCGCCGGCCAGCGCAGCCCGGTACGACCGCTGACCACGCTGCCGGCCACTCCGCCCGAGCCACCGCCCACACCGGAGGGTTTCGTCGTCTGCGTGGAGTACGCGGGGCGGGCCGATGAGAAACCCACGGTAGTCCTGGGAGCCGCCACCGGTACGCCGACCGGCCAAGGTGCTGGGAAGCCAGTAGCGACGGTGCGGGTGACGCCGGGTGGGGGAGCGCTGCTGATGCCCCCGGCGAGCGCGGGGGCCGACCCGTACCGGCAGCGGGGTCTGCTGGTCGACGAGCGGGGGATCGCGTACCCGATCAGTGGCAGCGACATCCCCACCCTGGGGTACTCCCTCGACCAGGCCGTGGTGGTGCCCACCGGGCTGGTCGCCATGTTGCCCCTCGGGCCGGTACTGGCCCGGCCGGGAGGGGGGTGAGACCGCCGGGGCACCGAACCGATTCGCCGCCGCAGCCAGGCCGACTGCGTGGACACGGCAGGCACGAGTACATCGCACACCTTCCGGCGACAGTGCGTCGGATGAGAGACAGGGAGTGTCATGTCAACCATCAACAACGGCGGGATCGTCGCCGACGAGGCGACCATCACCGCCATGGTCATGGCGTTCGGCGAGTGCCAGAGCGAGGCCAGGACCAGCGAGCAAACCGTGGTGAACGCCCGCAGCAGCCTGGCCACCCAGTGGCAGAGCGACTCGGCCGCGCCGCGGTTCCTCCAGGCCGTCGACCAGTGGCTGACCGGCTTCCAGCGGGTCCGGCAGGGCCTGGACATGCTCAACGGCAACATGCAGACCTACGCGCGACTGACCACCACGACCGAGGACGACACCGCCCTTCGGGCCGGTGGCTGGGCCACACCCTGACCGTCCAGCGTCCCACCCACCAAGACCCGGGTCGAGGAGATCCGGACCGACGAACGTGAAGGAGGCCGACAATGGCCAACTACAGCATCAATCCCGCTGCGGCACAGGAGGTTGCCGGCGAGATGGCCAGGGTGACCCGCCAGCTCGAACAATCGCTGGCAGCCCTCCAGGTCTCAGTGCAGCGGTTCATCGTGGCCAACAACGGTCAGGCACCGGACACCTACGCCGCCGCCCAGCGGTTGTGGGAGCAGGGACAGCTTGAGATGCGGCAAGCCCTGGCCATGGGGCAGCAGCGCCTCCAGGAAATCACCCAGACCTACATCCACGGCGACAACAGGGGCGCGGCCGTCTTCGGTGGCTAGGGGCGACGGCGTCCCCGCCGACGCCGTCCCCGTCGAGAGGAAGACCTGATGCAGAACATCGTCATCAACGAGAGCTACCTGCGGAAGCTGCAGGCCACCTACGCCGAGCTGGTCGACGACATCGACCGGATCTACGGGAAGATCTATCCGTACGGCGCGCTGCCGGAATCGAAGGTCGACTTCACGAAGCCGTTCACGCTGCACCTTGGCGGGGCGGGCTTCAGCGAGGCGGTGGCGCTGGTGGAGAGGATCGACAGCACCCGGGCGGGGCTGGCCGAGCGGTTCAAGAGCGCGCGGGGCGAACTCAACACGTTGGAGTTCGGCATCAAGTTCCTGCTGGCCGACTCCGAGGCCACCGAGGAGTTGGGCACGTTGAGTGCCGAGCAGTTCGAGTACTTCATGCCCCAGTCCGGGGGATCGTGATGACGAACACTGCGACGATCGAGGACATCCTGGCGAGCATCCTGGGGCTGGTTCTCGGCGGCACACCCGGACAGCACACGCTGGCCACCTCCGCATCCGGGGGTGGCCAGTCCGGGGACAAGACCTCGATCAACGACGGCTTCCGCCCGCGGACCATCAAGGGCCCGGGCTACTGGCTGATAGCCCAGTCGAGCACGCTCAGTCACACCGGCGGTTGGGCACCCGAGTACAACAAGGACGCGGTCACCTTCTACAAGTGGAGCCAGGACGGGGCGATCAAGCGGATCACCCGGCTGACGGTGTGGGTGGGGCTGACCAACCGGAACAACGATCAGGGGCAGGAGCGGAACACCAGCGATCCGACGAAGACGGTCAATCCAACGGCGAACCCGGTCATCGCACTCGGCTCCGCGTGGGAAACGATCCGCAACGAGATCCCGCTGGTGGCCGGGGTGGGTACGTCGTTCGACCCGAACTCGATCGCGGCGGTACGCCAGATTCTGGGCGTCCTGACCTCCCACGCGATGAAAATCTCGGGTCGCCTGACGGACCAGATGAACCTGGTGAACATCAAGAGCGACGACTTCAAGGGCTCCGCTGAATCGGCCTGGTACCGCCGGGTGCAGAGCGCAAACCGGTACGTCAGCGACATCCACGACCAGTTCAAGCGCTGGGACGGTGTGCTGTACCAGGCCGAGGAGGCAATGAAGAAGTTTGTCAAGGCGCTGCTGGACGCCAACAACAAGTGGTCCGAGATCACCCCGGCCGGTACCTGGCAGCACCCTTACCGGGTCATCGCCGCCATGTTCAACCAGAGCACGCTCCAGTACGGTGACCTGCACGATGGCCGGTCGAACGCCTGGGACCTGGGCAGCCAGTATGCCAACACCGGGAACAAGACAGGAAACAAGAACGGCCGAACCCCGATTCCAGGGAAAGACGTAGGGGCCGTCCTGTGGACACCGCCGAGTTGGCTGAAATACCACTCGTTCGATGCTTTCAATATTGGTGAATGGAACAAGCTGGACCAGCATCTGCGCCAGATGTGGGCCAACAACGTCATCAACACCTTTGCGCCGGTGCTGACCGCCGCGACGAGCCTGGTGACGGCGTTCGCGGACGCGCGCAACCCGATGTATCTTGCCGCCCCCGACCCGGTGCCGCCCCTGCCGATGCCCAACAACCTTGGGGCACCCAACTGGGACAACGCGTTTCCCAACTGGGACAATGCTTTCCCGAACTGGGATAACGCGTTTCCCAACTGGGACAATGCTTTCCCGAACTGGGACAACGCATTTCCGAACTGGGATAACGCGTTCCCGAACTGGGACAACGCATTTCCCAACTGGGACAACGCATTCCCCAACGGGGGCAGCATGTTCGCGTACGGCGGGGGTGTGGACGATCCGTTCGCGAACGGTGGTGGCGTGTTCGCAAACGGCGGCGGAATCGACAGCCCGTTCCCAAACGGCGGGGGCGTGGTCGCATACGGTGGCGGCCTGGGCAATCCGTTCGCCAACGGCCTGGACAACGGCTCCGTGTTCAGCAGCTCGGCCAATCCGTTCGCCAACGGCCCGACGCCCGGTCAGACGTACAACAACCTGACCGGGCCGCAGACGTTGGGTGACCTGACGCCGGACCAGTTGCAACAGTTGGACTCGGCCGGGTTGTTGGACGATGTGCCGCTTACTGCTGAGCAGGCCGCCTACCTGCGGGAGAATGGCCTGGCGGTGCCGAATGGCACGACGATGCTCGGTCAGCTCACTCCGAAGCAACTCGCGGCTCTGCAACAGGGCGGGCTACTGGACGAGACCCCGCTCACCGACGACCAGCGGGCAAAGCTCGGGCTGATCGAGCCGCAGACGTTGGGTGACCTGACGCCGGACCAGTTGCGGCAGTTGGACTCGGCCGGGTTGTTGGACGATGTGCCGCTTACTGCTGAGCAGGCCGCCTACCTGCGGGAGAATGGCCTGGCGGTGCCGAATGGCACGACGACGCTCGGTCAGCTCACTCCGAAGCAACTCACGGCTCTGCAACAGGGCGGGCTGCTGGACGAGGTTCCGCTCGACCCGGAAGGACGGGCGAACCTCGGGCTGACCAAACCGTCGGGGCAGTCCGGCGGGGTCACGTCCGTACCGGGCCTGATAGATCCGAGCAAGCTGCCGTGGTACCCCACCAGCCCCACGTCGCCGGTGGTCATCAACCCGTTCCCGACCACTGTCGACGGCCTGGAAGTGTCGCCCAATCCGGATAAGGACGACACCGTCAAACCCCCACCGTTCGGCGACATCTCCAAGCCCGGTGCTGCCACGTACCCGAACGTTCCCGGGGTGCAGGTCGGTACCGGCGGCCTGTCCTCGGTGCCCGGCGTGTCCGGCTCGGCCGGGGCGCTGAGCCAGGACAGGTTGGGTCTGCCCATCGGCGGCCCAGGTGGGGCCGGGTCGACTACCGGTGCCACGCAGACGAGCGGAGACAGTTCGTCGTTCGGCGGGATGCCGTACATGCCGGGGATGTTCGGGGGGATGCCGGGCATGCACGGCGGCGGACACCAACCCAGACAGGAGCCTGACCGTCAGCGCACCACCTGGCTGAAGGAGGACGAGAAGGTCTGGGGTACCGACCCCGACTGCGCACCCGCGGTGGTCGGCCGACGTGGCAGCAAGACCCGGGTGGGGGACGACGACTACGACGAGTACGACAAGTCTGTCGACGAGCGCACCGGCACGCAGGACGACCACCGCCCGTACTGGAGACGGTGAACCACCGTGGCGCCGGGATGAACCCGGCGCCACGCTTCAGCCGTGCGGTAGCACAGAGGAGGTAACGGCGATGACCATGTTGGGCGACGAGGAACTGCTGGCCGAGATGCGGTCGGCTCTGGACGGCGTACAGGCCACGGCCGACCGGGTACGCCGGCGCGTCAACCAGGCCAAGACCACCGTGGAGGACAAGAAGAAGCTGCTGTCGGTGACAGTGGGTGGGCACGGTGAGCTGACCCAGATCACCTTCAACGGGGACGCCTACCGGCAACTCGCGCCGGCCGAACTGGCCGACCTGATCGTGGCCACGGCGCGTACCGCCCGCGAAGGCGCCCAGCGCAAGGTGATGGCCGGTACGGCCGAGTTGACCGGTGACCTTTTCCGGCTCGGTGACACCGCACGGACGGCCGCGAGCATGGAGCAACTCATCGAGGGCATCGTCGGCTTGGCCTCCGCCGGCGACGACCGGCAGCGTGGACGGTCGGCGACATGAGTACGTCACGGATCGAGTTCTCCGGAGATGGCCTGGCCCGGCGGGTGCCGCTGCTGGGCCAGTTCCAGGGCCACCTGATGGATACGGTGAGCCTCCTGGTCGACATCGCCGCCTGTCGGTGGGCGGACGACGTTCCCGAGGACGACAAAGTCACCCTGCAGGCCCGCGAGGCCGTGCACGGCATGCTCATGAAGTACGTGCTCCCGGCGTACGGCGCACTCGGTGAGGTGGTCGGAATCCAGGGCGAGAAGCTGGGCATTGTCCATCGTATCGGGGAGAACACCGAGGCCAGCAACGCCGAGGCCGCCGGCGGCTGGGGTGGCGGACACCGCGGCTGACCGATCCGCACCGAGTACCCCTGATTCAGGGCGGGGAAGAAGCGTAGCGCGATGGCTTTCACCACCATTAGGACCCTTCAGACCAGCGAAAGCACGAAGCGGGCGCTGGAGGTGTTCACCGCCATGAAGCTACCCCGGGCGAAGCTGTCGCTGTTACTGCGCGACGCGAACATGCTCGACTCGCTGGCCGACCGGGTGCGTAATCTGCTCGGGCCGGAACTGGCCCAGACGATCAAGGCGGTTGGCAACTCGGTGGACGGCCAGACCGCCGCCCGGTTCGTGGCCCAGACCGCCCCGTTCGTCGCGATCCTGGCCGAGGTGGCCACTCTGCAGAACGAGGTGGCCGAGGCGATGCGCGGCTATCTCGTCGAAATGGACTACCTCGAACGCCAGGCCCTCATCATGTTCATCTTCATGATGATCGAGTTGGCCATCGCCGCCGCGGAGGCGTTCTTCGCCCCCGTGGACGCGGCGCAACGCGTCGCCACCACGCGGACCATCATCCAGACGGTCCTGCGCTCCTCGATCACCAAGGCGGCGGTGCGTAGTACGGCGATCCAGATGCTCTTCATGCCGGGCTCCTCGCTGCTGGCCCAGCTCTGGCAGATGGCCGACGGCCTCATCTCCGAGGTCAACTGGGCAGTGGTCGGCAAGCAGGCGTTGTACGGACTGGCGGTGGCGGCCATCAGCACGGTGGCCGGGCCGGCGCTGAATCGGGCTGTCCCTGTCGTGGCCACCGGCCTGGGCAAGATCGGCGTCAGGGAGTCCAGGCGTGACCCACTGGCCGGCATGGTGATGCGGCCCGGCATCGAGATCGTCATGGAGGTGGGCGGCGGCATCGGCGCCAGTTACATCGTCGATCATCACTACGACACCGGTAGCGCCGGCCCGGACGCCATCTCCGGGGCGGTGTCGGGAGGCACCGGCGTGGCCGCCACCGGAGCCGGGCTTGGCGGGCGTCGAGGTGCCATCGGGCTCGGGTACACCCCGCCTGCCCTGCCCCGGCTGCGGCTGCCCGGTGGCACCGGCTTCTCCGCGACGGGCAAGCCGGTGGTGGACCCGACGCCGGCACCGGTCGATCTGAAGACCTCGACGACGTACCAGCCGGGGGTCGACGATCTGGTGACCGATGCCGCCGGAAGGCAGGTCCCCCCGCCCCCGGTCGCGGTGTCCGGCCCGGACGGCCCGTCGCTGCCCGCACCGTCACTGTCGGTACCGCTGGTGCCGGTGCCCAACTGGGTTGCAACCACGGGCGTACTGATCGAGCAGTGGCAGCGGTTCCAGCGGGATCTCGTGGACCGCTACGGCGGGCTGCTGGCCGGGGTGGTGCAGGCGCGGCAGAGCCTGGCCGCACTCCCCGTGTCGGTCGAGCGCACCTTTGCCGGGTGGGTCGACGCCCGACTCGGTGACGCGGCCGTCACCACCCTCCTGTCCAGGTTCGGTCTGCCCGGCACCGCGCTGAGCGAGCAGTATCTGGCCGGTGTCCGGGACCGGGCCGTGGCGCGGATGACCGACGCGCTGACGCAGTCGGACACCACCCCCGAGCAGATCATGGCCGCCCTGCCGGCCGAGTTCGACCGGCAGGCACTGCGCTCCGTCGCTCACCTGGCCGCCGAGCACCACATCGACCAGTACTTCGCCGCCAGCCGCTCAGCAGCTGTCAGCGCGCCGGGGATCGTAGGTGCGCCAGGCGTTACCGGCACGCCGGGGGTTTCCGGGGCCCCGGCGCCGTCCGTCGCCGTGCGCGAGGCGGTGGAGCGCGAGGTACGGCTCCAGATCGACCGGGGCGTTGACGCGATCCTCGGTACCACCGCGCTGCCTACCGTGCCGGCCCGGCCGGGCGACGCGCAGGTGACGGCCGTAACGAACGTGGTCCGGCAGGCGACCAGCGACCTTCCCGCCCGCTTCGCGGCCGCCTCCACTCCGGTCGCCTCCGCTCCGGCTGTTTCTGCTCCGGCTGCCGCCGCTCCTGTCGACACCGCCTCCGCCCCGGTCGGCCTGGCAGACGCCCAGTTCACCGCGCTGGCCGAGCGGTACGGGACCGACCCGGCTGGCCACGAGGCACTGGCCACGTCGTTCCAGCAGGAGTGGCTGGCCGGGTACCACGAGATGTTCGGCGGGGCCGCGACCCCGCCGATGCCGTCCCCGGCCGTCGCACCGGGCACCGTCGAGATCGACGCGGAGCGGTGGCGGCGCACCGGAGAGGCCTTCGACTTCAGCGGCGACAGGGTGACCCGGCCGGCCGGTGGTGGCGAGCGGATCGCCGTGCGGTACGCGTTGACCCCGCGCCCGGACGCCTGGGTGTTCCAGGTCCGGCTGCACCTGACCGGCCAGCCGGGTGTCGACCTGGATGCGGTCAGGCAGGCCGCCCAGGAGGGGGTGACGCGGTACCTGAACGAGCCCGGATACCGGTTGCCGCAGGTGGATGTCCCGATGCGGGTCGAGGTCCAGTTCGTCGACGATCCCGGGCAGGCGCACGCCACGATCGCCGTCGGGTCTCCGGACAGCGCGACCGACCAGGTGCACTGGGCGTTCGGGCAACCACCGGCCACGTACGCGCACGAGATCCTGCACTTCCTCGGCGCAACCGACGCGATTCCGCCGCGACGACAGCCGCGGACCACTGACACCGGCCCGTCGCTGATGGGACACCACCACCCGGCCGGGGAACTGCCGGTGACCGACAGCGACCTGCGGCAGATCGTGGACACGCTGGCCCCGCACTACGCCGGGGTGGCCGGCAGTCCCGGCCCGGTACAGCGGCCGACCGGGGCCGCCAGCGCTGCCGAGGGGCAGACCAGCGTGGCCGCCTTCTGGGCCAGTGGTCAGGACACGCCACCCCGGATGGCCGATCAGCAGCCGCCCGGGCCGGACCCGATGTTCACCGTGCGGGGCGACGGCTACTGCATGCTGTACGCCTTCATCGCCACCAACCCGGACCTGGTCCGTACGGCGCTGGGGGAGCGGCTGTCTGCGGACCTGCAACTGTTCCTGTCCGATCCCGCGCGGGTACGGGACACCGTGGCCCGGACGGCTGACATGAGGGTGCCACGGGATCCCGAACTGACCCGGGTGAGCGAGGCGTTGCGGGACCACGTTCGGGACTACCTGGACCGTAACGCCGACCGGCTGCCGGCTGATGTGGTGAGGCAGCGGCCGGATCTGGGGCAGGGGGGCCAGTGGATACAGACGCTCAGTGACGAGGAGGTACTGGGGAAACTGGTGGAGCGTACCGGTGGCCATGTCACCGACGCTGGTTTCCTGGATCGGGCGGCACTTGAGTCGCGGTACTCCGAGGTGCATACCAACCTGATGGAGTCGGGGCGGGATCCCGGTCCGCTGACGACGGTGCCGCAGCAGCAGTTGGAGTTCGTCAACCAGCACGGGGGTTTCCCAGTGGCGGCGTTGGCGCCGCAGCAGGCCCGCGAGTATCTGGTCGACCTGGTGAACAGGTCCGATGGGCCACTCGAGTCCGCCGAGCTGACCGAGGTCCGCGCCACCGTGGAGGGCTGGGACAACAGGTGGTCCTCCACCCGGACCGGCCCGTTCCTGCTGCCGTTGCTGGCCCATGCCACCGGTAGCCGGATCACCGTCCTGCAGACCACCACCGGGCACGGAGTCCGCCCAGTCGAGCAGCAGTACGGGCCGCCCGCCGGCCAGCCGGTGACGCTGTACCACGTGGCCCTCGACCCGGCACAGCCCGACCACTACAACCACTACAACGCCGCTGTGCCGGAGGTCAGCGTCAAGACGTCGACCGGGGGGTCTGTGGTTCCGCCCAAGCCGCCTGCGCCCGAGCCGGAGACGATTGTGGCTGAGACGCCTGGGCCCAGGGCGCTCGAGGAGGTGTTCTCCGAGCTTGTTGATTTGAAGTCGGAACTGGAGGACCTCGAATTTCGGATTCGCCGCGACGAGTCCGCGGGGCGGGTGTCGGCTGAGGCTGACGAGGCCAGCGGAAGCGAGTCGGGGATCGAGCTGTCCGAGCGTGGTAAGGGGCCCGACCCCCTGAAGACGGCTCGTGACCAGGCACAGGCGAGGTTCGACGCGAATCTGAACCTGTTGGTTGGTGATGCCGTGTGGGGGCCGTTGGTTCATCACTGGCGGGACGGGGCATTCGATCCGGCGGTGAAGACGAGGGTGGATCAGCTTCGCGGAGCTCTTCGAGCATCTGGACGTGGTTCACTGGTTTCCTTGCTGGACGATTCTTGGCTTGCCACAGTGGTGGCGATGGAAGCCCGAGCGAAACGGAAGCTGAGTTTCGAGGTTCCGCCGGTCAGCGCCTATTTGCCGTTGGTTCGCGAGTACGTCGACGGTGGGGCCGAGACGGTTACGGCCGATCACGTCGCGGTGCTCGACAGCCATGTGAGTCGGCTGGGAGCCGCGAAGTGGACGGTGGATCGTGACGGGCTGTTGTGGGCGGCCGGCTTCCGTACTCTCAGGAAGGTTCTGGGGCCTGTGACGTCGGTGGACGGGAAGGTGGCCGGTCCGGCCACCGGAAAGGTGGAAAAGTCCGCTCCGACCGTGAAGACTCCCGACCAGTTGATTGACGAGCACGTTTCGAGTTTGCGTAATCCGAAGTCGGACACGGTGGTGAAGTCGTCGTACGTGCCGTGGGCGGAGCGGGCGTTGGAGGTGCGTTGGCTGGCACGGCAGGCGGGGTTGACGGTTTCGGATCCTGGTGATGCGAGTGTCCTGGACACGGTCGTTCAGATGGCCCATCGGCAGTATCGGAAGGACCACCGGGGGGCGCGGCCGTTGGGTCCGTTGAGTGTGCCTGTTCTGCGGCGTGTGGTGGAGGTCAAGTTAGGGGTCGATGACTCTGCGCCGTTGTCGATGGACATGTTGAAGCTGGTTGCGGACAAGTCGGTGGCGCGGCAGAAATGGGAACAGTCGCACGCGTTTCAGGCGTGGGCGCGTCGTCAGCTTCAGCGTACGTTTGGAAATTCGCAGTTCGACGGTGGTGGCGCACGTTGGCATGTGCTTGATGGTGGTTACCGTCGGGTGGTGACCCGGTTCCAGCATCGTGCCGAGAAGTGGGACGGCATGCCTGACGCGCCGGCAGCCCGGCGAACGGAGGAAGCGCAGGTCCGGAAGCTGGTCGACACCACCGATACTGGTCGGAGTGTTTCTGACGCCCAGATCAAGAAACTGGTGAGTGTGCGCCGCAAGTACTACGCGCACCAGCGGAACAGATCGTTCGCCGAAAATGCTGGCTTCGCCGACTACCGGTGGATGACACAGCAGTTCCTGAACGACAGCCAGACCAATGCTGCGAACATCGAAAAGTTGGCGACGATATTGTCCGAGGCGGCTACCCCGTCGCTTCCTCCGCCGCCGTCGCCAGAAGCGGACGGGTCGCGGCCCGACTCGGGCCAACCGGACCCAGCGGCCGGCTCGTCCCGCCCGACGGCTCGGGCCAGGATGGACGCCGTCATCAAGACGGTCGGGGCCAGGGCCGATGCTGTTTACAAGGCCGGCCGTGCCAAGGTGGACTACGGGCGGAAGTTGATTCAGTTGGCGACGGCGGACTGGAAATCGCCCGATGATCATCAGGGGGCGGAGTCGTACCGACCGTCCTTGCCCGGTCACACCGCTGAGGAGATCGCGGAACGCGGGAAGCTCATCACGTCGTTCCACAACGTGCTCGACATTTCGTCGTTCGTGCCGGACGTGGCTGGTTGGTTGAACCGGATCACGCCGGGTTCGAAGGGGTCTGTCAGTGCTGCCGCGCTGGAGCAGAAGCTGAAGTCGTCGCTGGGCAAGGCGGTCGACGATGGGGTCGCTTTCGAGACGGCAGACCGCTCCTTCGATATCCGGTTGTGGGCTGTGCCGGTTGCCAAGCCGGTCAGCGGTGAGGGGAACTGGATCAGTCGGGGTAGCGATGGGAGCATTCTTCAGGCGGGCAAGGCGGAGTTGCGCTGGTTCTCGTATCGTGAGGCCGCTGGCTCTCGGTTCGACGGGAGTCTGTGGGGTGGCGAGCTCATGGGGACCTATCAGGGTGGCATCTGGCTGAAGGGCGAGATCGGCGGGCTCGTCCAGCATTCGCGTCAGTTCGGCTCCCGGGCGTTGGTCTCCAACAATCCGGCCCAGTACCAGTTCCTGCGGATGAAGGAGGACGGCGGCCGGGTCGAGGTGGAGCTTGCGTGGGTGGCCCGGGTGCAGGACCGTGAGACCGGCAAGTGGCAGGACTTCACCTTGACCACCGATGACGGGAGTATCCGTCACGACAGGTTGCCGTATCTGGTCGCGAAGTCGTTGCTGCCGCACGACGAGAAGATGCGGAACAACGGAAAGCCGTCAGACCTGACGGTCGCCAAACCGGGCTTCCGCGCTGACATGTACCGGATCGACCCGGACTACCTGGTGACCAAGCAGATCAACGACCCTTCGGAGTTTCCGCTCTCGGATCTCGACTTCGGGATAACCAGGCTGGACTTCGTCGCGCGGGTAATGACCATGTTACGGCAGCGGTTGTCTGTGGACGATTTCACGTTCTGGCAGCGATCCTTGGAGGGCGACCTCAGTAACAGCGATCTCTCCATAGATTTTCGCAAACTGCTGTACTCGGGTGACGACATCCAGGAGATGTTCCGCATCAACAAGGTGCGGGGCGAACGCACCCTGAATCTCACGTTGACCGCTGCCGAGATAATGTCGGTGATCAAGCGTAGCGAGGTTGACATAAGCAACGAGCTGCGGTTTGACGATATCCGGGGAAACGTGGCGCGGAGCATGAACGGCCGGGATCGGCAGCGGCGGGGCGGTGGCGGGTTCATCGGTCAGATCAAGCTAGGTGGTGGTCCCCGCTTCGGTGGTCGGGCACGTGTCCGGTTCGTACGAGGCAGTGAGATCGGCCGTAATCACCGTGCCCTGATCACCCGCTCGAAACGGCTCGGCGGTCTGCTGCAGAACATCGGTTTCGACTTCACCTTGAAGCTCAACGTCGTGGCGACCAACAAAGGTGAGGTCACCTCCAACATCGAAGACGCGTCGGTGGAGGGCGGCTCCGCCGACGCGCTGATGGCCGCCGTGGACGTGTATACACTCCGTCGCGTCGATGGGGAGCGACTGTTCGTTCCGAACCCGAAACTGATCGAGTACATGCAAGGGGAGGTGGCAAAGGCTGACGCAGGTAGCGAGAAGAAGGTGATCCTCAGTCGACGGATGGCCTTGCTGCTGGACGCCATGGGCGAGTCCGCACCCAACATCGCGGATGGGGTCGTGGAACCGCCGAAGGATCGTAGCAACCAGAAATGGTGGCGTCCCGGTTCCGGTCTCGGTATCGATTTCGTCGAGAAGATCAGGGGTAATGGGACGGTCTACAACACGGTAGTTCCAGGCCTGGTGGAAATGGGCTATATCCCGGCTGCCGCGACTGGAGCCGACGGACAGACCCCGTTGCAGGCACTGGCGGCGGCAGCCGGCCCGACCGGGGCCGGCATCAACAAACCGGATCAGGCTCATCAGAACTGGTTGAAGTTGGTCAACGAGCTGTCCACCTCCAATCTGGGCAAGCGTAGCGATGACCTGTTCGGCGCGGGCAGAAGCCGGCCCGGCCTGACTGCCGAACTGCCGCACCCGGACGCGCCGACAGACCCCGACCGGGTCCTGACCATCGGGTTGTCTGCCACCGTGAGGTCGAGCCGGTTCAAGGGGATGACGCCGTACGAGATCCAGGTCGGCGTGACGGACATGGACATCATCTTTGCGAGGAAGGTCACCGGTTACCTGGCGGACGTCGAAGGCTCCGGGCGAGATCCAGCGATTCCCAACGATCCGATCACCGGCGATGTGCGTCTGGTGAGGACCAGGTTCCCGTTGTCGAAGCAGGGCCGCAACCTTTCCAGCTACCTGACGGCCGACACCGACGGGCAGAAGTTGCCGGCGGCGCGATACGGGGTGGGCATCGACTTCCACCTGCACGCGGTCGTCGGGAACGGCGCGCCCAACCGGTTGGGGAGCGTCAGGGGCTCGATCGACGTGCTGCAACCGGACGTGCTGGGGGTCGACCCGGCGGTGATCTGGCCACCCATCGTTCCGCTGGGCGGTACGGCTCCGAGTGTCCGTACGCCCTCCGTCCTTACTGCCGCGGGCATTCAGATCTATGCCCTTGTCGACGCTACGGGGCTGGACAGCCTGTCGACTGGCCTGATCGAGACGAACCAGGTACGGCGGGCTGACGTGTGGCGTGCCTTTACTCCAACGCCGTTCAAGTCAGTGCTGCTGCGCTCCCTGTTCGGGGCCGGCACGCTGCCTGTCGGTCCGGTGACGACGGGGTTCGGGACGGTGTTGTTTGGCAGGCCGCGTGTCGAGCGTGTCTGGTTCCCGTACAACCAGCAGGTCCAGGAAGGCCAGGACGGTATCGAGCAGGGCAGTACCGTCCTCACCTACAACGACCGCATCGTCAGAGGCGGCGTCAGTCTCGACAGTACGGCCAGTTGGCTCCCGGACCACGACGGGTGGAGCGCCGGTGGTAGCGGCGCCGGCCGGTGGACCAAGGGTTCCGGACAGGAGTCGGCCCGTATCGACACGCTCGGTAAGTATCGAGGGGGATACCAGGACACGCAGTTCGCGATCGTCCGCTCCGAGGCGCAGTATGCCGTCACCGTGCCGGGCGCGGCACCGGTCGTCCGGAAGGGTGCGGTCTGGGTCAACGTGCTGCTCAGTGACGTGCAGCAGCACCGGGCTGAGTTCGATGACCCACAGGGTCTGGTTCCTGCCGGGAAGCCAGTGGCGCGGTCGGCGCCGCTGTGGGCCAAGGATCCGCTTCCGCCGGCCAGCCTCACGGACAACCACAGCTTCTCCGTGATGTGGATGGGGCTCTACACCAGGGAAGGCAGCACATTCGGCCACGGCCCGCTCATTGCCGACCTGACCGCGAAGGCGACCCAGTTCGGCGGTGCAGACCTGGCCAACAAGGTGGCCTCCCTGCCCACCTGGTCCGAAGCCAGCGTCGCGCAGCTTGGCGATGGCGGTAAGGGCTGGCCGTTCGAAAGCGGCAGCCGTCGCTTCTTCCTGGTTCTCGAGGCCCAGCAGATCGGGAAGGCTACCGACCCGCGGGCGGGTGCCACGGGCGTGAAGGCATACGAACGCTACAACACGACGATCCAGAAGTTTGACCGGGAGCTGGACGGGGCCGGCTGGACCGTCACCTTCAACGGGGGCGGCCGCGGTGAGGTGCCTGACGACGTGTTCCTTCGCGGGGAACTGTCGAAGGGTAAGTACCGGCGGACCGACACCATCGAGGGAAAGGGCGAGAACCAGCTCAGGATGGCCGGAGCCCGACTCAACACGCTGGCCGAATACGACAAGAAGGTCATCTACCGCTACAGCTTGCGGGAGGTCAAGTCCGACCGGGGAGGCACCTTCGGGCTGATCCGCGGCTCCGACGAGGTCACCGGTGAAGTCGTCCAGACCAAGACGGTGGACATGCCACTCGAGGGGCTGCGACTACGGGACCAGGCGCCGATCGGCCTCAACACCCCGCTGACCACCCGTCCCCTGGACAACTTCGACCGGGTGCCCGGCGCTAAAGGCGTAAAAGCAATCTTCGACGCTGTGGACTCATCCGGCCTGCTGAGCAAACAGGACGCCTACTACGTCCAGCCGGCCGACGGCCAGCTCACCGTCGACAACATAGCGAGCCAACTCGGCGGGATGATGAACGAGCACGGGGCGCAGTTCACCTCCCTGGTGGTGGGACACTATGCCTACCAGGACGCCGACATCACCGTCCGTGCCGAACTCAACCCGAGCCGGCAGATCTCCACCGTGTCAAAGGCCGAGTTGGAGAAGTACGACCACGAGACCGCTCTCATGCAGCAGTCAAGCCAGGTGGCCGAACGAAAGACCCACTCCGCCACCTTCGGCGCGAAAATTCCCGCCGATCCCACCCTGCTCACCAGCGGCAACATCCAGGGAACCGGGATCCATCAAAACGTCCAGATCACCCGCGCCGACGCCGTCCCCTCCGGTGAGATCCGCAACTGGAACCGAGGTGACGCGCGTGTCTACAAAATCTACGCGCCTGTCACCTACCACATCACCATCCGCAAGGGTGGACAAGTACAGACCGTCGTCGCACGCGGTGCAGCCGAAATCATCACCGTAAAGGACAATGCCCTCAAGTTCGGCATTCCTGAAACAGTCCTTGACGCCGCCGAGAAGCACGGTGAACTCCTCCTCAAACTCGCCAAGCCGGCACCCAAGGAGGAGTCGAAAGAAATCGAAGACAAGAAAAAGTCTCCCGAAGACAAGAAAGAGTCTTCCGAAGATAATAAAGAGTCTCCCGAAGATAAGGCGAAAGTAACCGAAGGGCAGGCAAAGAAAACCGAGGGTGAGAGCAGCGGGCCCGACGACACGAAGGGCAATCGCGACGACGAGTCCTCGCCCGCCAAGGAGCAGAAGTCGGCCGCCGACCATGCACTCGACGGGAACCCCAAGAACGACAAAGACCCGAACCTGACCGAACAACACCCACCAGAAATCAACCCGCTGGACGAGAAACCGGAAGACAAGAAATCCGACGCAGAAAAGAGGATTTCGGATCGGGCGGAATCCGGCGGGCAGGTCGAACAGGCCGAGGGCGACCCACCCGGCCCGGGGGACAGCTTGTGGGGCGCGCCGAAGGGTAAGTTGTCCAAGGCCATTTTCTCGGACAGCAGCCAGGACACCCCGACACAGATGTCCGACCACCAGCCGACCGTCCCGGACCCGATGCTCACCGTGCCGCCCGAGAGCACGCCCCAGAGTGAGGCACCCGCACAGCTCGGCCCGGAGTTGGCGGAGCACGCCCGGCAGGCGCGCGACAGCGCCGACGACCGCGCGCGGGAGTGGATCGCCCAGGGCCTGCCCGGCGGACCCGCGAACCCGGCCACAGCCCACGCCGCCCGGCACGACACCGATCCCCCGGGGGCGCGGGCCGGTCGTGCGCGGCGACTGTTGGCCCCTGCCCTGCCCCCCGGATGGACCAGCACCGGACCGCTGACCCAGGCCCCGGACACACTACGGCCGGGTACCCGACTGTGGATCGCCCGCCCCCAGGGCGCCGCCGCAGCGCGACTCGACATCGACGGCACGTACCGGCTCCTCGACCCGCTTACCCCCGGGACAGCAGAGCGGACCCTCGACGCCGACCAGTTCCACGACGTACTCGCCGGGGCTCAGGCTGTCACGCTGGTCGAGCCCGACGTGCTGACCAGTTGGCTGCTACACGACGGCAACTGGACGGCGTCACGGCAGTTCGCGCAGGACAACCTCGCGACGCTGCAGGCCGACCCGACCGCAGCGCGGCTGGCGCAGGTTCAGCAGCAGGCCCGGCAGACGCCGCCCCCGGGCCAGCAGGCCGAGCTCGACACGACTTCGGCACTACCCGACGCCGGCGACCCGGCGCTCAACCTGCACCACGCCCTGCTCGACGCGATCCGTGCCGGGCAACTGATGGCGGCCTTCGCGTACCTCGACGCCATCGATGCGACGGCCCGGCACGGCGTACTCGCCGCAGTGGTGGCGGCGGTGACGCCGACCGACCCGAGCGCTCCGGCCGGCCTGCGGGCGCTGGCGGATCTGATCGACGCCGACCTGCGGGGGACGGGACCCAGACCGGAGCGGGAGGCCATCTCCGATGCGGGCATCCTGCGGGCCGTGGCGGACATTCTCGACCCGGCGGTCGGACCGCTGGCCACCTTCCGGGCCATCGCCTCAGCCGCCTGGACCGTCGACCCCCGTCAGGGCTGGCCGGAGACCCTGCAAGCCCTGGCCGCCCGGCTGCCCACGGCGCCGAGCCAAGACGTGGCTACGCTGAGCGCCACACTCGACATCAACGAGCGGATCCTCAGCCACGGCACCGACAATCTGCTTGCCACCCTGACTCTGGCCGACGCCGACCGGCTCGGCGCCGCAGTGACCGCCTCCCAGGCGACTGCGACCGACCTTGCCCGCGTCTGGCGGGACGTCCCCGCCGCCGCCGGCCTGATTCCGGCGCTACCCCGACCGCCCGCCACCTGGGCCGGGACGGCCACCCCACCGCCGGCCACCTCACCGCCGCCGGCCCAGGTCGTACACCATCCGCTGCCGCCAGCCCCCGACGCCCTCGACCGGTGGCTCGCCATCGACAACTGGGACACGTCCCGTACCTTCCTCGACACCCACCGGGCCGATCTACTCTCCGACCGGGTACACAGTGAACTCCAACTCCGGCGGGCGGGGCTGCCACACGACCCCGACCTCGCTGCCCGCGACGCACTGCTCACCCTGGCCCGGTACGGCCGGGTCGAGGACGGGTACCGGTACCTTCATGGCCCCACCCCACCGGCACCCGCAGCGGCCGGGGCACCGGCCCCGGCGTCGGGTCCGCTGACCGGGCGGCAGGAGATCCTGATGGATCTGCTGGCCCGGCCGGATCTGGCAGAACCGGCCGCCGTGTCGGCCCTCGCGTATCTGGCTGCCTCCCTGCCTGGCCCGGTCGACGCCGTGGACGCGGCGATCCTTCACCTGACCGCCGACACGCTCGCCGGCCGGAACGTTTCCGATGCCGTCGTTACGACGCTGGTACAGGACGCGGGCCAGACCCTCTCGACGCAGCAGCGGCAACGGTGGGCCGAGGCGATCCGCAACCTTGGTGACAACGCCACCGTTGCCCACAGGCCGGCACTGCGCCACCTCGCCGACCGCCTGCACACCACGACGCCCGCTCCCGCCCCGGCCCCGGACGCCATGGTGCGGCAGGGCACGCGACAGAGCCCTCAGCCGGCCACACCGGAACTCCAGCGCACCGTCGACGCCTCCGGGCAGGAGCAACGGGAGCCGAGTATGGCCCAGGCGGCGGTTGTGCCGGCGGGGAACGATCTTCGGGACGCCGGGCAGGACCCCGGCCGGGTCGGCTCGGACCTGCGGGACCGGGACCGCCACTTCGAGGACGTGGGGGAGGGCTACCACATCCGCGAACTCTCGTCGCAGGCACACACCAGCACGTTCCGGGTGCTCGACGCGGCCACGACGGCCGGTGAGGCGGGACAACTCCAGGTCGACCGTACGGTGTCCCCGGTCTCCTTCGATGTTCCGATCCTGGACGTGGACGCTGCACTGACCGACATTGCCGGCTCCGGCCACGGTCGGTCCGTCGTCCAGGAACTGGACCGCCGGGTGCGCGCGAGCAACGGTGGTACGCCCCCGGCACGGGTGGTGCTGCGCACCGACGCGACCGGGCAGGTGGGCAACGCCACGGTCGCACTGACGGACGAGACGGCCGTACCCACCCTGGACCGGGTACAGCTCGCCCGGGACCTCGCCGCGAGCCTGGGCACCCCGGTCGAACTGCGGGTCGGCAGCGGCACCACCGTGCAGCCGCCGTTCCTTGCCTACCCCAGTGGGGAGGTGGTGCGGCTGGACGTCACCGGCCGCCCGGAAACCCTGGACGGCGCCGTACGACGGCTGCCACCGCGTGTCCAGGAGGATCTGGCCCCGCACCGGGGCCGGCCCGAGGTGGAGTCGCAGCTGAAGATCCTGCACGAGGCGGAGATCGAGTCGCTGCACGACTTCGGCACGGGCGTGGTCGCCCTGGTGGAGAACCTGAACCGGCACCAGGGGTACCTGGCCTACCAGTGGGTCGTCCAGGCCACTCCGCCGGTGGACGCCACCGGCCTCCAGGGGGTGACCGCCGGCCTGAACACCGAAGCCCGGCCGGCACCCGCCGGCACCCCGCCGGCCGGCCCGGTAGACGCCGGTCGCCCCGACGGGATGGCCGCCGCCTGGTTGGCGTACACCCCGCAGCAGCGCGCCGACATGATGGCCGACCTGCTGGCGACTGCCTCCGGCCCCGCGTTCACCGTGGGCCGGCCGACCCGGAACCGACCGGACGATCCGCCAGTCGGCAGCCGGGTGCTGGTCGTGGCCGGGTCTGCGGTCGCCGCCGGGGTGGTCCTGCCCGGCACGCAACTGCGCTGGTACGACCCCGTCCGCAACCAGATCAGCACGGGCAGCGTGCTGGTGTTCGACGCCTGGGCCACGGACCGGGCAGGCGACGGCGCGGGACCGAACGACATCTGGTACGTCGTGCTGCTGCCCGCCCCGACGCCGGCCTGGGCGACCAGTTGACCGTCGAGCACCACGTGGACGAACCAGCGCTGGCCGCTGCCCTGCTCTGACCGCGACCCCGATCGTACGGGTGTACTGGCACGTACCTTCGCCCTGCCACGGCGCCTCTTTCCAACCAGGCGACCATGGTTTCGCCGAAGGTGTGTGGATTGAGGCTTAAGTCCGGAAGAGTGGATTAGGTTCAGCACGTGACGTCCGTCCTCGGGACCCAGCCACGAGCGGTCTCGTTGCGGGTGGCCCTGCCCCGGTTGGTGGTGCGCGCAGCGCTGCGCGACCACCCGCATCTCCCAGCGATCCGCCGGTTCGGAAGGAATTAGATGAGCGACCCTCAGGACAACGCCCCCGTCAGCGCGCAGGGCGTGGACAAGAAGGAGGCGGCCGGCTGCCCGGTCGCGTACGACTCGGTGACCGCGCACGGAAGCGAGAGCGAGAACCCGGCGATCGACTCGCCGAGGCCGAAGACCGGGGGTCGTCCGCGTACCAACCGGGACTGGTGGCCCAACCAGATCGACCTCTCGGTGTTGCATGCCCAATCGTCCAAGGTCAGCCCGCTGGGGGAGAGCTTCAGCTACGCCAGGGAGTTCGCCAAGCTCGACGTCGAGGCCCTCAAACAGGACGTCATCGAGGTTCTCACCACGTCTCAGGACTGGTGGCCGGCCGACTTCGGCCACTACGGCGGTCTGATGATCCGGATGAGCTGGCACTCCGCAGGCACCTACCGCATCCACGACGGCCGGGGCGGTGCCGGCGACGGCGGTCAGCGGTTCGCCCCGCTCAACAGCTGGCCGGACAATGCCAACCTCGACAAGGCCCGCCGGCTGCTGTGGCCGGTGAAACAGAAGTACGGACAGCAGATCTCCTGGGCCGACCTGCTCGTGTTTGCCGGCAACGTCTCGCTGGAGTCGATGGGCTTCAAGACCTTCGGCTTCGGCTTCGGCCGGGAGGACGTCTGGGAGCCCGAGGAGATCTTCTGGGGTCCGGAGGACGCCTGGCTCGGTGACGAGCGCTACGTCTCCGAGAAGGAGATGGTGGCCGGTGTCGGCGCGACCGAGATGGGTCTGATCTACGTCAACCCGGAGGGCCCCCTCGGCAACCCGGACCCGGCCGCAGCGGCGCACTTCATCCGTGAGACCTTCGCCCGGATGGCGATGGACGACGAGGAGACCGTCGCTCTCATCGCCGGTGGCCACACCTTCGGCAAGACCCACGGCGCGGCCGTCGCCGACGACCACGTGGGCCCCGAGCCCGAGGCTGCTCCGCTGGAGGCGCAGGGCTTGGGCTGGCTGAGCACGTACGGCACCGGCAAGGGCGGCGATACGATCACCAGCGGTCTCGAGGTGACCTGGACCGACGTGCCGACGCAGTGGAGCAACCGCTTCTTCGAGATCCTCTTCGGCTACGAGTGGGAACTCACCACGAGCCCCGGCGGCGCGAAGCAGTGGGTCGCCAAGGACGCTGAGGCGATCATCCCGGACGCCCACGACCCGACGAAGAAGCACAAGCCGACGATGCTCACCACCGACCTGGCGCTGCGCGTCGACCCGGTCTATGAGCAGATCTCGCGGCGGTTCCTGGAGAACCCCGACGAGTTCGCGCTGGCCTTCGCCAAGGCCTGGTACAAACTGCTGCACCGCGACATGGGCCCGGTCAGCCGCTTCCTCGGACCGTGGGTCCCGGAGCCCCAGCTGTGGCAGGACCCCGTGCCGGCCGTCGACCACGAGCTTGTGGGTGACACCGACGTCGCCACCCTCAAGGCGAAGGTCCTGGAGTCCGGTCTCACGACCGCCCAGTTGGTCTACACCGCCTGGGCCTCGGCCGCCAGCTTCCGGTCGACCGACAAGCGTGGCGGCGCCAACGGCGCCCGGATCCGCCTCGATCCGCAACGCAGCTGGGAGGTCAACCAGCCCGAGCAACTCGCGACGGTCCTGGACACCCTTGAGGGCATCCAACGGGAGTTCAACTCCGCCGGCGGTGCGAAGATCTCGCTGGCGGACCTCATCGTGCTGGCTGGTTCGGCCGCCGTCGAGAAGGCGGCGCGGGATGCCGGCGTCGCGGTGACGGTGCCGTTCCATCCGGGCCGCACCGACGCCACCCAGGAGCAGACCGATGTCGAGTCCTTCCGGGTCCTCGAACCGCGCGCCGACGGCTTCCGTAACTATCTGCGTCCAGGGGAGAAGACCCAGCCGGAGGTACTGCTCCTCGACCGCGCCTACATGCTCAACCTGACCGCGCCCGAGATGACCGTCCTCGTCGGCGGCCTGCGCTCCCTCGGGGTTACCTTCGGCGGTACGCGGCACGGCGTCCTCACCGACCGGCCCGGCGTGCTCACCAACGACTTCTTCGTCAACCTGCTCTCCCCGGGCACGCGGTGGAAGGCATCGGAGTCCGACGAGCACGTGTACGAGATTCGTGACCTGGTTACCGACGAGGTGAAGTGGACCGCCACCGCGGTCGACCTCATCTTCGGCTCCAACTCCCAGCTACGGGCTCTCGCGGAGGTGTACGCCAGCCAGGACGCGCGCGACAAGTTCGTGGTGGACTTCGTGGCCGCCTGGACCAGGGTCATGGAACTCGACCGGTTCGACCTCGCCTGATCCGCTGATCAACGACGAGCCCCGGTCGATCGCGGTTGGATCGACCGGGGCTCGACTGCCGATTGGCCGGGACGCGGTGAGCGGCCCGGCCAACGCTCGTCAGGCTCGGACCGGCAGCGTCCAGGTGCTACCCGAGCAGGAGCCCAGGTAGAGGCCGGACAGGCCGTTCGGGCTGGGCGCGGTCAGGCACAGGCCGGACGCGGTGTTCCTCAGCGTGTTGCCGGCTTCGACGGTCCAGACCTGGGTTGCGTCCGTGGTGCTGCACGTGCCGGTGCCGACCTGTGTGCCGGACGCCGTGCCGCCACCCAGCGGCATCATGCAGGTGTTCTGTACCTCGAGGCGGCCGTCGGCGCGGATCGTGAACATCTGCGCGCCGCTGTAGTTGCACCCGAACAGCCACAGGCTGCTGTTCGGGCCACCACGGTCGACGCAGTTGCCGGCCGGGTGGATGATCAGCCCGGCCGCACCCGGCGCGATGACCAGCCAGACGAACGACGCGGTGGACACGCCGGACGTTGACTGCGCGCGCACCGACACCGGGTACCTGCCCGTGGTGGTGGGCGTACCGGAGATCGTGGTGCCGGAGATGGTCAGGCCGGCCGGCAGCCCGGTCGCGGTGACGGTGGGCGTCGGGCCGCCGTTGTACGTGACACCGAGCACCAGCGACACGGCCGTGCCGGTGACAGACTGCTGCGGGACCGGCGTGATGATTCGCGGTGCGGTCGGCAGCGCCCAGATCTGCAGGGCCGTCGCCGCACAGTCCGCGAGCGTGAACTGCACGTCGTAGGCCAGCGACGGCGCGGTCAGGCACTTGCCGGAGGCCGGGTTGCGCAGTTCACCGTTCTCGGTCGCCTGCCACACCTTGTTCGCGGCACCGTCGCAGCTGCCCCATGTGACGAGCGCAGCCGCGACCATGCAGCCGCCCTGCACCTCCAGCGCGCCGTCCGGGCGGACGATCCACTGCTGAGTGCCGCTGTCGCTGCAGCCCCAGACCAGGATCGGGTTGCCATCCTCGGTCCTGCCGCGCGAGTTGTCCAGGCACCAGCCACTTGCGTTGCGGATCTGACCGTGGAGGACGGTCCACTGGAACGACGTGGCACCGATGCCGCCGGCCGAGTCGGTGACCGTGACGATCGCCTCACCGGATCCGATGGCGGTGGGCGTGCCGGACAGTACGCCGGTCGACGCGTTCAGGGTCACGCCGGACGGTAGGCCAGTGGCCGCGTACCGGCTGATGGGCTTGACCGACTGCACGGCGACGGTCAGCGTCGGAGCGGTGGAGGTCGTCCACGACTGCTTCGTGACGGCATCGAGCCTGACCGGGGCGGTCGGCAGGTTCCAGACCTGGCCGGCGCGGGTGGCGCAGACGTCGATCGTGAGCTTTGCGTAGGTGTCCCCGGTCGGCGCCGTGAGGCACTTCCCGGTCGCGGTGTGCCGCAGCGTGCTGCCGGACACGGCCCAGACCTGCGCCGCCGCGGTGCCGCAGTCGCTCAACACGACGGAGACACCGTCGTCGGCCACGGTAATGCACTTGGCGAACACCTCGAGGCGGCCGTCGGACCGGACCGTCCACATCTGCGCGGCGGTGCCGTTGCAGGGGTGAAGCTGGATCGGGTTGCCGTTCTGGCTGCTGGCGTTGGCCGAGTCGGCGCAGTAGCCGTTGATACCGAGGATCCGGCCGTCGCCGACCTGCCAGGTGAAGGACGCGGTACCGGTCTGGCCCGCCTCGTTCGCCACAGTGAGTGTCACGGCGGACGTCGTGATCGTGGTGGCCGTACCGCTGATCATCCCGGTCGAGGCGTTGATCGACAGGCCGGTCGGCAGTCCGGTCGCGGACCAGGTGAGCCGCTGCGTGGTGTCCAGGTTCGAGGCGAACACCGCCTTGCGGACCACAGTGCCCTTGACCATGCCCTGGAAGCCCGGATTCTCCACCGAGATCACGTCCTGGCCCAGGCCGGACGGCGCCCTGAACGTCTGGAGGGTCCCCGCCGCGCAGGTCGCAAGCGACAGCCGCGCACTCCAGTTCGTGGACGCGGCGGTCAGGCACTGGCCGGTGGCTGGGTTGACCACCTCGCCGCTGCTCCGCGCGGTCCAGACCTGAGCGGAGGAGCCGTCACAGGTACGCAGCACCACCTGAGACCCCGCGGTCATGCACTTGCCCTGCACCTCGAACCGGCCGTCGGCGTGCGCGGTGAACAGTTGCGCGCCGTTGCCGCTCGAGCATGGCCAGAGTTGGAGCGGGTTGCCGTCCGTGGTGTTGCTGCTGTTGTTGTCCACGCACAGCGAGCCCGGCCCGCTGAACGCGCCACGGCCCAGGATCACATTCCAGCGGAACGACGTGGTGGTGCTGGCGCCGGCTGCGTCGGTCGCGGTGACCTGCGCGATGCTGGTGCCCCCCGTGGTTCCGGTGCCGCTGATCACGCCGGTCGTGGTGTTGATCGACAGCCCGGCGGGCAGGCCGGTGGCGGCGAAGCGGACCGCAGTCGGCGCGGTGATCTTCCTCAGCGTCACGACCTGGCCGACCGCCGTGTACTGCGCGCCCGGGTTCGTCACGGCGGGGCCGCTGCCGCAGCGCGTGTTCAGCAGCCGGTCCGGCGATCCGACGCCTGGGTCGGAGATCAGGCCGGTGGTGGCGCAGCCGACCAGCGCGTCGCGGACCTGCGCGGACGTGGCCGACGGGTGCGCGGCCAGGTAGACGGCGGCGGCACCGGCCACGATCGGCGCGGACAGCGACGTGCCGCCGGACGTCACGGTTGCGTCGTCCGCGGTCCAGGCACCAGTCTTGATGTCGGTGCCGGGCGCGAAGATGTCGACACACGAGCCGTAGTTCGAAAAGCCGGCGCGACGGTCCCGGTCATCGGTGGCACCGACCACGATCGCCTCGGAGACGCGCTGCGGCGAGGTGGCGCAGGCACCGTTGTTGGAGTTGCCGGCGGCGATGACGTAGGTGACGCCGGACGCGGTCGAGGCGCGGATCGCGTTGTCCAGCGCATCCTGCGGGCCGGTAGACCAGCTCATGTTCACCACGGCCGGGCGCGGCGCGGTGCTGGTGACCCAGTCGATCGCGGTCAGCGCGTCGGCGGCGGCACCCGCGCCGTCGCAGCCGAGCACGCGTACCGGATGCACGGTTGCCTTCTTCGCCACGCCGTAGACCGTGCCGGCCGCCGCGCTGGCCACGGCGGTGCCGTGCCCGCCGCAGTCGTTGTGGTCGGTGCCGGGGGTGCTGTCACCGATCCGGCCAGCGAACTCGGAGTGCGTGGCACGTACGCCGGTGTCGAACACGTAGATGTGCGCGCCGGAGCCGTCATTGTCGTAGTCGTAGGTGCCGCTGGGGGTGCGGCCGGTCTGGTCGACCCGGTCCAGGCTCCAGGAAGGATCGGTCTGGGTGCCGGCGGCGGTGACCACCAGGTCCGGCCGTACGGACGCGACGCGCGTGTCGCGGGCGAGCCGCTCGGCATCGGCTGCGGACATGCGTACCGAGAAGCCGTGCAGCGCCGTAGTCCAGACGTTGCCGAGCTTGCCCGAGTAGTCGGCGGCCAGGTCACGCGCGTGCGAGCGGATCCGCGCCGCTTCCTTCGCCTTGACGGTGACGATGTAGCTGCCGGGAATCGCCGTTCCGGCTTGCGGGGCGGCACCCTGCGCGGCCGTGGGCGGGGCGGTGGCCGGAGTGACCGCTGGGGCGACCGTGGGTGTGGCAGCGGCTGGAGCGACCGTGGTGCTTGCCGGAGCGGCAGAAGTCGGCCGGGTCGCGGCCTGGCCGGCGGGTGTGCTGTCAACCAGCGTGGCAGCAGAGGTACCGAAGTCGGCGAAGCGCGGCGGGACCGCCGAAGCGGTCAGGGCCAGGATCGGGAGCACCAGCAGTGCACCAGCCGCCGGCAGGAGACGGTGCCGGGGCGCGGTACCCGGCTTTCGGAGATGATTCATACAGACGCTTTTCTCCCAGTTGAGGGCTGTCATCACTTGCCGGTACGAAGTGGTGATACCGGCTGCATTCAGGCGCGTCATGCTATACCGGCCGTCCATCATGGACTTCGACGGACGTCACAACACCTCCTCTGGGGGGTCCCCCTTGGCCCCGCCGACTCCGGCTGATCGGCACGATAGGTACTTAAACCGGTATCCGTACATAAGGGACTGTCTCCGGTGCCGCTGGCAGTCGGTGGTCCAAATAGATCAGCTGACCGTCGATGGGCGGGCGTCAGATGTCCCTCATGGAGCGTTCTGGGGTCTGCCGCCAACACCCGAATGGCACTGGTCTCGCTGTCGGTCTACGTTGTACGGTCGTGCGTTCGCGTGACCGAGAGGCCGACAGCGCGGACCGGCAATTCAGATAGCGCGACGCCGTGAGGGGGCGGGATGACGCTGAGCAGCATCGGCGGCTTTGAGTTGATCAAGCCAATCGGCTCGGGCGGCATGGGCGAGGTGTACTTCGCGGTGTCCCCGACCGCCGACCGGGTCGCACTCAAGGTGATCAAACAGTATTTGATTGATGAGCCGGCCATCCGCGAACGCTTTGCCGCCGAGGTCGACAGCCTCAAGCTGGTCTTCGGCTCCCGGGTGGCTCGCCTCGAGGACGCCGACGCGTACGCCGATCCGGCCTGGCTGGCGATGGAATACGTGCCCGGTGCCACGCTGCGGCAGCACGTCGACGCCTGTGGGCCACTGCCACTACCGCTGGCTGCCATGGTCGGGGCGATGCTCGCCGACGGTTTGGCCAAGGTGCACCAGGCGGGCCTGCTGCATCGCGACCTCAAACCGCACAACATCATTCTCGGCCCGGACGGCCCGAAGCTCATCGACTTCGGCTTGGCCGTGCTTATCGACCGTCACGACTACCTGACCGAGCCCGGCGCCCTGGTCGGCACACCGGCCTACATGTCGCCGGAGCAGGTACGGGGCGAGCGGCACCTAACCCCTGCCGTCGACATCTACGGTCTGGCCGCGACGCTGGTCTTCGCCCTCACCGGCCACGGGCTCTATCCGCTGACCAACTCGTGGAACCTGCTGCTGCGGATCACCGAGCCGACCGATCTGCCCGACCTGTGCTGCCCACTGGAAGATGCTCCGCGCCATGGTCGCCCCCGGCCTGGACGACATGTTCCTCACTGGCGACACCCACCAGCGCATCTACGACAACCACGTCACCCTGAGCAGTCTCGGCATCAACATTCGTGGCCGCTCGTCCCGTCTCACCCTGAGCTATCGCACCACCCGCGAGATCCTTGCCGATGCCCTGCAGATCATGACCGGCGAGGTGTACGACGATCTCGACGGCGGCGAGGAGGACCTCGCTGGCTATCGCTCCCTCCTGCGTGGTAGCCGACCGGTGTTTCGAGGCGTGACGACCTGGACTCAGGAACGGGACCTTATAGCCGAGCAACTACGAGCCTGGGGCAGCCCGACCGATGGCTCAGTGGCCATCTGCGTGCCGACGAGGGATCTTGCGACCGACGTGATCAGCAGGTTGATGGTCGATGGACTGCCGGCTGTGGAGATCGGCCCGGACGGCCCGAAGCAGCCGGACGGCATCCACGTCGGCACCATGCACCGGTTCAAGGGCCTCGAGTATCAGCGTGTAATCATCGCTGCGGTCAGCGACGGGCTTGTGCCCCGTCAGATGATCAATCGATACCGGGACGCCGACCCCAAGCGCTACCAGCGCGAGCGTCAGCGTGACCGCTCTCTGCTCTTCGTCGCCGCCACCCGGCCCCGCGACGAGTTGGCCGTGTTCTGGCACGGCACACCTAGCCCGTTCCTGACCAGCCGCCTCGTACAGCGGCAGCTACCGTAAAGCGCCGGCCATCTCGCTGGAGTTCGACCTGCGGGCGATCGGCAACAATACGCGGTTGCTTGTGGCGTCACTCGGCGGCGCGAAGGATTGCACCCTTCGCCTCCACCCGCCCGGGACCTTCGGCCCTGCGGGCCGCAGCCTCTTCTGAGCAGCATGGAAGGGGAGGCTCCCGCAGAGACAGGGGCGGATGAGTCCGCCGTAGGGGCCGGGACGGAGAATGGATCATGAGCGAGCAGCGCTTCGCCGAACAGGTCGCGGTCGTGACCGGAGCCGGATCGGGTATCGGTCAGGCGGTCGCCCGCCAGCTGGCGGTGGAGGGAGCCACGGTCATCGGCTGTGATGTCGATGCCGAGGGTCTCGCCACGACCGCGAAGCTGGTGGAGGAGGACGGACACACCGCGACGATGATCGTCGTCGACATCACGGCACAGGCCGACATCGACCGGATCGTCGCCGCGCTGCCCGACCAGCGCGTCGACCTGCTGGCCAACGTCGCTGGGGTCATGGACCACTTCCTCCCCGTCACGGAGTTGGACGACGCCACCTGGGACCGCGTCCTGGCGGTCAACCTCACTGGTCCGATGCGGCTGTGTCGGGCGGTGCTGCCGCTGATGATTGCGCGGGGTCGGGGTTCGATCGTGAACGTCTCGTCCATCGGCGGGCTCACCGGAGCGGTTGCCGGCAGCGCGTACGTCTCCTCGAAGCACGGGGTGGTCGGCCTGACCCGCTCGATTGCCAACCTGTACGCCGAGGACGGCATCCGGGCCAACGCGGTCTGCCCGGGCGGCGTCCAGACCAACATCGGCCGCAGCGCCGCGCCGAAGGTCCCGTGGGCCTACCAGCGTCTGGAGCGGTCGTTCGGTCGGGTCACCCGGACGGCCACACCCGCCGAGGTCGCCACCCTGATCTGCTGGTTGGGCTCCGACGAGGCGGTCAACGTAAACGGGGCCGTCGTCACCTCCGACGGAGGTTGGACCTCCTGACGCGCCCGCCGGTCAACAGCATGGCGTTTCCTTTCCGGGCCGAACGCTGGGCTGCCGCCCTGGCCTGACCACGGCCGACCCGGTCGGGCGTTCTGGTCATCCGCGGAAAGTGCGGTGATCCGGCACCGCCCGAGGAGCCCCGGTCGATCCACCCGTGATCGACCGGGGCTCCCGCTGTTGCCGCTGCCGACCGGCGCATCGGGCACCAAGCAGGTGGAACACAGAGGATGTCGTCGAGCGTTCCGCGAACGGTCAAGGAGATCGACACCCCCCGGAGTTGCTGCGCCTGGACGATGAGACGCGTGCGTGCGGATTCAGCCGCCACCACGGGGCCGGCTGGCTTGCCGCAGGTGTGGATCCGTCGGCGGTTCATCACCTACGGCCCGTGATGGTGCATGTCGCCGGCCGCTGTCCCGAGTGCTCACCTCACTGGCGTTGTCTGCCGCTTCTGCGGATGTGCGACGGCCAGGACGTGTTCTCGCTGTTGGACGTCTGGCCAGCATCGTTCGAACAGCTCTCGGAGTCCCTCGACGCGGCAACCAAGTCAGTCATCTGTTACCGGTTGGAGTCCGGGAACCTGCTGCCGATACCGGCAGTGGGCGGACTCCGAGGCATCTGCAGCAGCGCCACGCCGAAGCCGATGAGCGCTGCTCCGAGCAGGACGAGTCGCCGACCCGCCGCCGACGAATGAACCTCAAGATCCTTCGCGTACCGCTGGCTCACCGCGCCCGGTTCCAGCTACCCGATAGCAAGCCGGGCCATGCTCAGAGTTTGCAGCGAGCGCCGCGGATCGGGATCGGCTCGGTGGTGTAGATGTGGCGGCCGTCGGTGGCTCGTACCTGGAAGCAGTACTTTCGCGTGGGGTCGACCGGCACCCGCATGGTGCGCTGGCGGTTGGCTACCAGCACCATCGTGTCGATCCGCTCACCTGCTACGACGACGGCGAAGTCGAGGTCGCCATCGGCGCGCCAGGTCAGCTCGACGTGGCTGTTCCGGTCGACCGGCGGGGCCAGTTCGAGGTTCACCTGCGGAGGCTGGGCCGCTGCCGGTGCCTGCGCTGGCCCCTCGGTGACAGTCGGCGGAGCGGCCGGTTGCTTCGGGCCGTCCTGCCGCAGGAGCATCGGTACGACGGTCAGCCCCACGACGATCGCACCGAGGCCGAACAGCAGGGCCGGCCGCCAGCGGGTACGCACCTGTTTGGACCGGCCGGCCGGGTCGCTCCCACCGGTGGTGTAGACGAGGACCCGGCTGGCCGGTGCAGGCGCGGCGGCATCGGGCAGCGCGGCATCAGGCACGGCCGGGCTGGCCGCCACGGTGGGCGTAGGTGGCACATCGGGTGCATCTGACGCGTTCGGCTGGGAGGACCTGTCAGGCTCTGGGCCCGAAGGCTGGCTTCCAGCAAGACCGGCGAAGTCGTCGAAGTCGAAGTCGTCCAGGTCGACGCTGCCGTCCACGTCGCCCTGCTTGTCGCCGGGCAGGTCGCCCGCGTCGTCGGAACTGGTGGGCTCATCACGGTCAGGGCCGGTCGGGGCTGTCGCCGGAACCTGGCCGGGCAGCGCCTGCTGATCAGCCTGCGGGGCGCTCATCGCCCGGTGCAACTCTTCGAACAACGTCGCCACGCCCACCGCGTCCGGCGGCCGGTCCGCTGGGTCCTTGGCCAACAGCCGCCCGATCACGTCGGACAGTTCGGCTGGAACGCCCGCCCGGTGGATCGGTGGCACCTGCTCCCGCAGCACCCGCAGAATCCGTTCGCCCGGTGCCTGGCCGAGGCGGCGGGGGAACGGCGGCGCACCCGTCAACGCGGCGTACAGCACCGCACCCAACCCGTACAGGTCGGACGCCGTGGACCGGGTGTCGTCACGCAGTGTCTCCGGTGCGGTGTACTCCAGTGCGTGCATCGGATCGCGGGGAAACCGTTCGCGCAGGGCCAGGCCGAAGTCGGCGAGGACGAACTCGCCGGATCGTCGGTACAGCACGTTGTGCGGCGTCACCCCGCCGTGCACCACACCCACCCGGTGTGCCGCAGCGAGGGCGGTCGCGACCGTCAATCCGATGCTGAGCACCTCACTCACAGCCAGCGCGGCGTCACCGGCGTTCAACAATCCGGCCAGCGACCCCGGGCACAGCTCCATCCGTACGCCTGACCGGCCGTCAGGATGGTCGACGAGGCCGTCGACGAGCAGGATCGAGTGCACCGACCGTACGCTGTTCAGTGCCTGGCGCTCGCGGTCGAGCCGTGCGGTGGTGTCGCGGTCGAACCTGTCGGCGAACATCTTGACCGCGACCTCGGTGTCGGTGTTCGCCAGGTGCCCCGCGTGGACCGTGGCGACAGGACCGTTCGCAAGCACCTTCGGGCCGATGACGACACCGCCTGCCGTAATGTCCACAGATCCACACCCTCCGGCGTCACCGTCGGCGCTAGCCGGAATCCAGCGTAGGAATGCCGAACAGCCGCCAGTACGGTACGGCAGGTTCCTGCCTACGCCAACCGCTGTCGGCTGCCACGGTCGAAGCTGCTCACATGCAGACTACCGGCCTGGTCAGGGTTACCGTCGCCACTGCGCATCGGCGAATCGACATGGCGTTGCCGGAGCACGCCGCCATCGCCGAGATCCTCCCCGGTCTCCTGGCCCGAGCCGGCGAGGGGCTGGCCGACGAGGGGGTCACCAACGGTGGCTGGCTGCTGCGCAGGACCGACGGTACGGCGTTCGATCTGGATCGGACGCTGGCCTCGCATCGGGTGCGGGACGGGGAGATCCTGCACCTGGCGGAACGGCGGATCAACTGGCCGGAGTTGGAGTACGACGACCTGGTCGATGCCATCGCCACCGGTTCGGGTCGCACCGGGGCAGCGTGGGGACCGCGGCACACCCGGCAGGTCGGCCTGGCGGCCGGGGTCGCGGCGCTGCTGCTCGGCCTGGTCGCGGTGCTGCGGGCCGGACCGCCGTGGACGCCACCGGCGCTGTGGGCCCTGGGCGTGTCCGCGTTGCTCCTGATCGCCGCCGTGGTGATGGCCCGCGCGGTCGGTGACGCCGGCGTGGGGGCGGCGCTCGGGGCGACTGCGTTGCCGTACGCCTTCACCGGCGGCGGGCTGCTACTGGCCGACGACAAACCGGTGCTCGGACTCTCCGCGGGCCATCTGGTGGTCGCCGGAGCGTTGTTGCTGATGGCGGCGCTGGTGGGCCAGGTCGGGGTGACCACCGCCCCGGCGCTGTTCGCCGGGGCAGCCATGGTCGGCCTGCTCGGCGTGGTCGGTGGCTGGTTGACCACCACCGACGAGCTGGAGTCCTACGAGGCGGCGGCCGTGGTCGGCGGCGGTCTTCTGGCGCTCTCCACCGCGTTCGCTCCGCTGGCGTTACGGCTCGGCCGAGTACCGATGCCGGTGCTGCCGCGATCCGCTGCCGACCTGGTCCGGGACGATCCGCAGCCACGCCTCGAACTGGTACACGCCGCAGTGGTCAGGGCGGAAGCCTTGCTCACCGGGATGCTGGCCGGGTCGTGTGTGGCGGTGATGTGCTGCCAGGTGGTGCTGATCCGTAGCGACAGCAAGGCCGCCGTGGTGTTGGTAGCCGTGCTGGCCGTCGGTTTCCTGCTGCGCGCACGGCTCTATCCGATTCTGCGTCAGCGGGTGCCGCTGCTGGTCACCGGGATGTTCGGGGTCGGCTGCCTATTCGCCGGCCCGGCCATGGCCGATCGCGCGGTGCTACTGGTGTCCACCGGGCCGCTGCTGATCGCCCTGGCCGCAGGCGTGATCGTGGCCGGCGTCCTATACAGCACCCGCGCTCCCAACCTCTATCTCGGGCGGCTGGCCGAGTACTCCGAGATGCTGACCATGGCTGCCATCGTGCCGGTGGCCTGCTCGGTGCTCGGCCTGTTCGGCTACGTGCGCGGGCTCGGGGGCTGAGCCGATGGCATCCAAACGCGACCAACTCCAGGCGTACCAGTTTCTCGTGCAGCGGGCGACCTCGGCACTGGTCACCAGGGAAACCGACCCGGAGCAGCCACCGTTTCGCCGGCCGGCGGGCGCGTCACTCGCCGGTGTCGCCCTGGCCATCGTGGCCCTGGCGTGCGTCGGCCTGTACGGGATGATCGTGCCGGGCGGCAACAACGCCTGGCGCAAGGACAACGTGGTGATCGTGGAGAAGGAGACCGGTAGCCGGTATGTCTACCTGAACGGGCGGCTGCACCCGGTCGCCAACTACGCCTCCGCGCTGCTGCTGATCGGCACTCACGGCAGCACCGAGCGGGTGTCCAGGAACTCCCTGGTCGGTGTCCCGCGCGGTCCCCGGATCGGTATTCCGGATGCGCCTGACGCGCTACCCGGCAAGGACCGGCTGCTGCCCGGGTCGTGGTCACTGTGTTCGGCGGCGGCCAGCGATGTGGCCGGCAGTCGGATCGAGGAGTCTGTGCTGCTGGTGGGTACCGCGCCCGCTGGTGGCCTCGGTCTGGGGGAGCAGGCCCTGCTGGTGGAGTTGGTGCCGACCGGCGACCGGTTCCTGGTCTGGCGCGGCCACCGGCACAAGATCAACGACTATGGTGCGGTCGGTACCGGGCTTGCGCTGACCACGCAACCGTGGGCGAGAGTGGGTCGGTCATGGCTGGACGTGCTGCCGGAAGGGGCGCCGATCGGGCCGATCGCGGTGTCCCAGGCCGGGATCCCGTCCACCGCGGTGCCCGGCCGAACCGACATCCGCGTCGGGACGCTGCTGGTGGTGCAGACCTCCGGCGGAGGGCAGCAGTACTACCTGGCCGAGCGGGATACGCTGCGACCGATCACCGAACTGCAGTACGACATCCAGCGGGCGTTCTCGCCGATCCTGGCTGCCTACCCCGGCAGTGAGCCGAAAGCGGTTCCGCTGGCCCCGTCGCTGGCTGCCGCGGCGCGTCAACTCCCGCCGGTCGATGGCGACGCGGGTGCGGCGCCCGCCACGCGGCCGGCGATAGTCCGGTCGTCGGATGACGAGGCCACGGTCTGCGCCACTTTCGACCCGGGGGAGGCCGTGCCCCGGTTGAGCATCGACTCCACGTTGCCGCCGGCGGACCCGTTGACGACGACCACCCGCCGGAACGGGGACGGAACGCCGCTTGCGGACCGCGTCCACGTACCGCCGGGACGGGCCGCCGTGATCGAGGTGATGCCGTCGGCGCTTGCACCGGTCGGCACCCTGACGGTGGTGACCGACATGGGCCGGCGCTACCCGGTGGCCACGCCCGAGGTGTTGGCGATGCTCGGTTACTCGGCTGTCCGCCCGGTGCGGCTGCCAGCGAGCCTGGTCGCGCGCCTTCCGGAAGGTCCCAGCCTCGACCCGAACGACGCCGCGCGCCAGACGCTCGGCGGATGAGCCTGCCACGATGTGGATACGGCGTCCATGAAAATGAGACGGCCCCGAGAACGACGACACCAACGTCCATGCGTCAGGGCGGCGGAGCCGAGGTTGTCGCTGGCACCCGGCCACGACGCTGGAGCCGGACTCAACGCTCTCGGGTCGAACCGGACCGGCTGACCCGGGAAGTGCGTCTTCCACGGCCCACCAGCGGCAACAGGGTGCGCGGATCCAGTGCCGCTCGCAGCCGGATGGAGAAGCGTTGCCCGGCCAGGCCCCGGCGGATCGAGCGCACCTCATCCCAGGCCCGCGTGACGGTGCCGTCGGGCACCTGCTCACCGGACCACAGTGCCATGTCCAGCATGCGTCCCAGCCTGACGATCGACTGGGTGGTCGGCTCGCCCGCCATCGGGGCCGCCGCCCTGGCCAGATCTCGCGGCGTCATCCCGATCCGGTACGACACCCCGTGCGCCACCAGCCGCTCGCACACCTCGGCCCAGGCGCCGATCATGCCATCGGTGCCGCTCCGGCGACGTCGCCGTCCAGCGCGTACCGACCTCGCCAGCGGCACCCCGAACAGCCAGCTGACCAGCAGCGCGGACAGCGCAACCGCAGTCATCATCCCGGCCTGGCGGAGACCGAGGCCGGTAGCCTGATCGTCCACGACCTGCTGCGGTGGCTGTGACAGCTCCGGCGGACGCAGCTCCTGCTCCGGTGGGAGCTGGGCCCTGGCCTGAGCGGCCGCCCTGGCGAGGCTGGACGGTACCTTGTCCGGCCCGGTGGCCCTGGTCCCGGCCGCGGTCGGGTTGAGCGGTACCCACCCGACTCCGGCCACTGCCACCTCCGGCCAGGCCAGCACGTCGCGGTTGCGTACGACGTAGGTGTCACCATCAGTCTCGGTCGACCCGCGATAGCCGACGACCAACCGGGCCGGGATGCCGTTCAACCGTGCCAGGACCACGTACGCGGCGGCGAACTGCTCGCTGGTTCCGCGTCTGCTCTCGGTCAGGAAGTGCCGCAGTTGCGGCCAGCCGTGCCCGGTCGACAGATTGCCGCCGAGCACCACCTGGTAGTTGTCGCTGAGGAACCGATCCAGTTGCAGGGCCGACTGGAAGCTGGGGGGCAGGCCCTGCACCGCGTCCCTGGCCAGTTGGGCGATCTCGGCCGGCACGGTGCCGAGGTCGCCGAGGCCACCCACCGCCTCGGTGTCGACCGAGCCGACGCCGAGAGTGGCAGCGTCGACCTCGGGCTCGGACCAGGTCAGCCGGTAACGTCTGTCCCCGTCGGTAACGGTCGGCTGATCCAGCAGCAGCGTACCGGCGGACTGGTCCACCAGTGGTGCGAGTCCGTTCACGGCCAACGGGATCGACTGACTCGGCAGCCACGGTCCGGCCAGGTCCCGTACGTGCACCTCGGCCGACCGGGTGATGCTGCCCGGTGCCCCTTCCAGGCGGGCTCCCATCCGGTACAGCCGCGTGTCGGCGGACCAGTTGACGCCGTCGAATCCATCCAGCACGACCAGGCTCCACCGGTCGACCGGCCCGTCGCTGCGGTAGCGGAAGACCTCCCGGTCCGGGTCGGCCAGCCGCTGCGCGATCTCCTGCAACGGGTTGCTGAGCCGGGTTTGCCGCAGTGGCGCCGTGTGGTCGTCCTTCAGGCGGTACGGCTCCCGCCCCGCCGGATCGAGGCTACCGATGACGACGGCACCGGCCACCATCGCAAGCACGGTCGGCACCGCCAGCCGGAAGTCCATACCGGACAGTCGCCGGCCCGGCCGGCGACCACCGTTACGCGGGCGGGACCGGCTCGAACGATCGGACCACAACAACAGGGCAACCGGGGCCGCGTAGCCCGCCACGGCCAGGACCGCCGTGACACCGGTCAGCGCCTGGTACGCCTGGGCAAGCCCGGCCACCGCCAGGCCGGGCAGTAACGCCGCCACCGGCTGACGCAGCCGGAGCAGGAGTTCGATGCCGAGCAGCGCCGCCAGCAGCACGGCCAGCGGGACGAACAGCAGTTGATCGGCATCCGGTTTCGCCGGCCAGGTGGACTGGAGGGTGAGTAGCCAGCCCTCGGTGAACCCACGCAGCAGCGCCCGTAGCGACGCCACGGTGGGCAGACCGGCGACGGTGGTCGAGAACAGCACGGATTCGATCAGCCCGAGCACACCGGTGACCAGCACGAGCAACGGCCGTACCGACGCCAGGCGCGGTCGGCGCGCGGTCAGTTCGACGCAGCCGTAGCCCGCCAGGACGACCACGAGTACCGGCGGCAGCAGCGCGGGCAGGCCGAAAACCGGCCAGAACAGCAGACCGGCCACCGCTGTCGCACCGAGCAGCCCGATGACCGCGAGCCGGTCGAGGTCGGTGGCCGGCCGGACGGGTTCGTTCATGGGGAGCCTGCCCGCGATCGCGATCCGTTCCACCTGGCCATGACGTCTGCCGCGTCCACCGCGCTGATCAACCCGGTGCCGCTGTGGGCCGCCGGCGGTGGGACGCCGAGCCGGATCACGGTGTCCGGCCGCCACCGACGGGCCGAGCCGAGGTCGACATGCGGCCCGGTGATCACGACAACGGCACCGCCCGGCCGGGACGTGGCCAGCGCTGGGGGCACCAGCGACGCTTCGCCCGACGCGTCCTGGCTGACCAGGCACAGCTCGTCCAGCAAGATCCGTGCCACGCGCAGGCCGCTGTCGACCGGGGTGTTGGTACCGGCTGGTGTGATCAGCCGGCACTGCTGTCCGGTAGCCGCCGACGCGTACAACAGCGAGGTTGCCACCTCCACGGCCTCCTCGAACACCGAGGGGCTCATCACGTCCGCTCTGGTGTCGAGCACGACGGTGAACCTCATCCGGGCCGGGTCGGCGTACTCACGCACCATGAGCTGACCGGTCCGGGCGGTCGCTTTCCAGTACAGGTGACGCACCTCGTCGCCGGGCACGTACTCCCGGACCGAGCGTAGGTCCGTCGAACCGCGCAACGGCGGATCGGTGATCGGCCCGGCGTAGTGGTGCTGAGGATGCGCCGCCTGTGCCGGACGTGCCTGATGCCGACGTGGGTACACCCACAGAACGGTGGTGCCACCGACGGTCTGCTCGGTGCGGACGAGGCCGAACGGATCAAGCCGGGTCAGCGCGAGCGGGCCCACCTGGAGCTTGCCGCGTACGCCGGTGGGGAGTTCGTAGTGGTAGGTGGCCTCCGCGCCGGGAGAGAGCGGCCTGACCTGGATCCGGTGTATCTCGGGCCCGACGCGGTCGCCCGCAGCGAAGCCGCCATGCCGACGTGCGGTCGTGTTGCGTACGACCAGGGTCGCCAGTGCGGGCCTGCCACGCTCGATGCGGTCCGGGTACACGGTCCGGTCAACCTCGACCCTCGGTCGGAACTTCGCGGTGCCCATGGCGGCCAGGAGAGCCCCCACCGCGACGCCGCCCAGCAGACGGAAGAAGGCATAGCCGGCCAGTTCGCCGATGGCGTAGCAGCCGACGGCTCCAGCGAGTACGGCGACGCCGCGGCGAGTGAGCCGCACGCCTACCGCCCGGTTACGACCGTGGGCGCGGCGGTATCGGACAGCAACTCGTCCACCACCTGGTCGGCCTGCCGCTGGTTCAACTCCGCGTCCGGGGTGAGTACGAGGCGATGGCACAGCACCGGATGGGCCACGTCCTTCACGTCGTCCGGGATCACGTAGTTGCGGCCGTCGGTGGCGGCAAACGCCTGGGCGGCCCGGATCAGGGCGATGCTGCCGCGCGGGCTGGCACCGTACCGGACCGCCGGGTGCGCCCGGCTTGCCGCAGCCAGCCGGACCGCGTAGGAGACGATCTCCGGGGCGACCCGGGACCTGCGTACCTCGCCGATCACCCGTTGCACGTCGGCAATGTCCAGCACCGGCTCCAGCTCGTCCGGGTTCACCCCGGCACAGTCCCCCATCACCACCCGCATCTCGGCATCGTGATCGGGGTAGCCGACCGACAGCCGCATCAGGAACCGGTCCAACTGCGCCTCGGGAAGCCGGTAGGTGCCCTCCAACTCGATCGGGTTCTGTGTGGCCACGACCAGGAACGGCCGTGGTACGTCGTGGCCGACCGAGTCGACGGTCACCCGGCGCTCGGCCATGACCTCCAGCAGCGCGGCCTGGGTCTTGGGCGTACCCCGGTTGATCTCGTCGGCCAACACCACGTTGGCGAAGATCCCGCCGGGGTGGAACTGGAATCGCTCGGTGCTCTGCTGGTACACCGTCACGCCGGTGATGTCGCCGGGCAGCAGGTCGGGAGTGAACTGGATGCGATGCCACCGGCCGCCGACGCTGGCCGCGATGCACCGCGCCAACGTCGTCTTACCGACGCCGGGCACGTCCTCGATCAGCAGGTGTCCCTCGGCGAACAGGGCTGCCACGGCCAGCCGGACGATGTCCGGCTTGCCGCGCACGACCAGTTGGACGTTGTCGGCGATGAGCTGGTAGGCCGCCCCCGGTGTTGGTGCCACGACGCTTTACCTCTCGTTGACGCTTCACTCAATGTCCCGCTGCCCTAGCAGCAGGTCCGAGCCAGGGGGACGGTGTCCCCGAACCCGCCTCTGGGTCATCCAACTACCTGCGGCACACCCGTCCAGGTGTCCGTGCGGCTGCCTGCCGCGGTTGTGATGGTGGCCGTGACCGAGATGCTCCCGAACCAGACGACGTTCGTGATGGTGAGGTCCGTGACGCCGCTGCAGGAGACCGAGGCGGATTTGATCTGGAGGAAGCTCGCCTGGCAGGTCGCCGCCGAGCCCTTGCCGTCGGCCCTGACGGTCACGCGCAGGCCGGTCGACACGCTCCGTACGCTGAGGATCTCCACGGTCGGTGGCCCGGTAGGGACAGGGACCTTCGCGGAGCCGGCGGCCCCACGGACCGTCGGCGAGCCGGACGGGCCGAACCGGGTCACCGCGCGGACCGTGACGGTACCGGAAATGCCGGTGTACTGGGTGCTTCGGCTCGTCACCCGGCGGTCGGCCTGGCCCTGCGCACTCACCAGGTAGTGCACGAGCGTGCCGCCGCCGAGGTCGGGCTGGTTCCACGTCACGGTGTACGTACCGGAGGCGGCCTTCACCGTGACCCTCGGTGCGGCGGCCCGGCGCTGCGGGACGACCGACCCGGTGCTCGCACCGGGCCCCCGGCCCACCGAGTTCTCCGCGACCACAGTGATCACGTAGGACGTGCCGTTGGTCAGCCCGGACACGGTCGTACGCAGCGTCGTTCCGCTGACCCTGGTCGACCCGCCGGACCAGGACAGGTGGTACGAGGTGACCTTCGCCCCGTTCGGGGCGGCAGCCGCCCAGGTGACGGTGGCCGAGCCGTCGCCAGCGACCGCGTTGACCCTGCCCGGGGCGCCCGGAGGAGTCGCCGGCACACCCGGAGGAGTCGGCGTCGCACCGGTAGCCTGGGGCGTCGGCTCCTCCGGATCCTCGCCGTCGACCGGCACGTTCGCGACCGAGCCGCTCTCGCCGTCGACGACCAGTACGTGGGAGCCATCCGGGCTGTCGACGTAGATCCGGTTGTCCTCACCCCGGGCCAGCCTGGGCGATCCACCGTTGCCGGGAATCTGTGTGCGGGCCTTGGGAGCGCCGCTGCCGTCGTAGGTCATCAGTACGTTGCGGGTCTGGTCGACCACCGCGACGACGTTCGAGGTGGTGACCGGCTCGGAGAACCGGCCGTCCTTGGGGAGTTCGACCACGACCGGTTGGGCCACCGGACGCTTGTGCAGCCCGGCGGTGTCGACCAGGAGCAGCCGGTTGCGTTCCGGATCGACAACGGCCAGCCGACCGGCCACGGCGCTGTTCGCGACCTGGGCCGACGCGGGCAGGTCGATTCCGATGGCGGCTGGCTCGCCCAGCCCTCCCTCACCGACCGTGCTCAGTGTGTCCGATGTGGTGTCGACCACGACGGGCTGATCGTCGACGACGGTGAGCGAGCCGCTGTGGCCCTGGGTCAGCCGTGCGTGGCAGACCAGCCGGGTGGCGGCCCGGGTCAGGCCGCACAGCGAGCCGGTGTCGGTCCGGTGCAGCCAGACGGTTCCGTCGCTGGTCGCCGTGGGCCTGGACAGCGGTCCGCCCGCCGGTACCGTCGCGGCCGGATCACCGAGTCGGACCACCTGACCCGCGTTGCGGTAGACCAGGTACGGGCCGCCCGCGACCTCCAGCACGACCGGCTGCTCGGTGGCCGGAGGCGTGCGGGTGTCCTCGACGCTCAGCGTGGACTTGCTGAACACCGAAACCCGCGACCGGCCGACCACATAGCCGGCCCGCTCGCCCTGCACGACCTGGCTACCCTGCTCGGCACCGGGCACCATGGCCCGCGCGTCGACCCGACCCGTCGACCCGTCGACATGGAACGCCGACTGGAACTCGTCGTTGTACACCCAATGGCCCACCTGGATGAACTGCAGATCAGGAGAGGCCGGGGACCGGCCTGCCACGGCCATGCCGACAAGCCCCACGCAACTCGCGACCAGGGCCGCCATCGTCACGCGGGTCCGCGTCGTAGCGCTGAGCTTGCGGCGGCCGGGAACTCTCGGGCGCCTCGAGTCCATGGACACACCGCGACCCTATCTCGGGCGGATTCACCCGCGATACATCGCTGAGCAGAGCCGGAACGGGATGGAGACCGTTCCATGTATCGTCCGCAACCGCTGAGGTCGAAGTGTCATCGAAACCTCATGTCCATCGAGCATGCTCGGGCGGTGCCCAGTTTCGGTGTGACCCAGACCGGCGAGCAGGCCGGCGTGCCGGCGCCGCAACCAACCGCACCGCCGGTGGCCACCACCTCCGGCGCCACCGTCCGGGTGACGGCCGAGGTCACGGCGGAGTCGCGAGACGCGGCGCGGGAGGCCGCCCTCGCCGCCCTGCCCGCCGCCAGATCCGCGGCCCGTCGGCGTCGAGCCGATCGCGATCGTCGGACTGGCCGCGCGTGTGCCCGGGG
>NZ_JBHTMP010000054.1:0-44441 GCF_042679305.1 Micromonospora sonneratiae
GGGGCCGGCCGCGCCGCCAGCGTGCGCAGGTCGGACCAGCGCCACAGGGCCAGCGCGGTGGACCCACCGGCAGCGGCGGCCCACACCGCGTCCGGCAGGCCGAGACCGCTGTACGGAGTGAGAATGGCCGTGGCACCGCCCAGCCCACCGGCCAGCACGCTCCATCGTCGGGCCGACCGGCGCAGCTGGCGCAACCTGCGGAAGTAGCGGGCTCGTGGGTCGGCCACGGTGTCGTCCCTGCCTCGTGGCCGCTGGCTCAGCCGGCCGCGGTGGTGTCGCCGGCCGCCTTGTCCCGGGCGAGGCTGGCCCGGATCTCGTCGAGCCGGGCGACGCTGGCCGGGTCACCGGCCGGGCTCTGTTGGTCGATCGCCGGCTGGGCCGGAGCGGCAGCCAGCTTGTCGCCTGCCATGCTCGACCGGATCTGTTCCAGACGGGACGCGCCGGCCAGGTCGAGGGTGGTCTTCTGCACCTCCAGCATCCGGCCCTCGACCGAGTTGCTGGCCAGCTCGGCTCGGCCCATCGCGTTGGCGTAACGACGCTCGATCTTCTCGCGTACCTCGTCGAGGGACGGGGTGTTCCCCGGAGCCGCCAACGACGACATCGACTCCAACGAGCGGGCCACGGTCTCCTGCATCTTGGCCTGCTCGAGCTGGCTGAGCAGCTTGGTCCGTTCGGCGAGCTTCTGCTGGAGGATCATCGAGTTGTTCTCGACCGCGCGCCGGGCCTGGGCTGCCGCGCTGATCGCCTGGTCGTGCAGGGTCTTGAGGTCCTCGGTCGACTGCTCGGCAGCGACCAGCTGCGTGGCCAGTGTCTGCGCGGTCTGCTCGTACTTCGTCGCCTCGGCCTCGTCACCGGCGGCCCGCGACCGGTCGGCCAGCACCAGCGCCTGCCGGGCCATCGACTGCAACCGCTCGACCTCGGACATCTGCCGGGACAGGCGCATCTCCAACTGCCGCTGGTTTCCGATGACCGCCGCCGCCTGCTGCACCAGCGCCTGGTGCTGGCGCTGCGCCTCTTCAATGGCCTGCTGGATCTGCACCTTGGGATCGGCGTGCTCGTCGATCTTGGCGCCGAACAGCGCCATCAGGTAGCGCCAGCCCTTGACGAACGGGTTCGCCATATTCGCAGTGTCCCCTCAGTGTCATCGCATCCGTCGCCCGCGCTGAATCGACCGGGCGACCTGCGCGGCAGTGCTCCCATCGTCCCAGCCGTACGCCACCACCGGCAAAGGACCTCAAGGGGATACCAGCCGGATGTGTGCCGTGCCGCAACCCTACGCGCGCCGAGCAAGCACAGCTACCGGCTCCCACCGGCGAAGCCGGCCATGTGACCGAACGGATGCTGCCGTCGGGTCCGCCGACGGGCTCAGGCGGCGCGAACCACCGTACGCGGCTCGTGGTTGGCGGACCGGACCCGCCGGGTGGTCCGCAGGGTGGCCTTGAGCGGGGAGTCCTGCCGGACCGAAACCGATACGTTGCCATCGGTCGTCACCTGCCGCACCCGGCCGACGCCACTGGCCCGGTGGGTGCCGAGCGCTGCGCTGGCCATCGCCGGCTCGGCGGCCGGCTCGGCCGACTTCGGAGGCGCTGCCGGCTGCTCCTTGGCTGCTCCGACGGGAACGGCGGACTGCGCGGGCTGGTTCGATACCGGTGCAAGCACCCCGGACACCTGCTCCGCCAGCTCGACCGTGTCGCCGACCTCACGCAGCAGTTCCGACAGGCGCGCCCCCAGCGCCGCACAGATGGCAGCCAGCAACTCGCTCGAAGCTTCCTTCTGGCCACGTTCGATCTCGGAGAGATAGCCCAGGCTCACGTTGGCAGCGGAGGAGACCTCACGCAGGGTCCGGTGTTGACCCTGTCGGCGGGCGCGCAAGGCGTCGCCGATCACCCGACGTAACAGGATCATCGCACCTCCCCCTCACGCGGGACGATCCTCCCGCAGCGTCACCGGCGCCGCTGGCGCTCGCCGGAGCCGAGCCGCTCCGACTCGTCGCCGGAACCTTTCCCGCAACCGTACCCGGTAGCGGCCATCACGACATCCCAGGCAGCCACTGAAAATGACGTCGAATCCGGTTCCGCCCATCCTGCGCCCGCTTTCCCGATCCGGCCATCCGGTTTCCGACTCCGGCTCAACGCGGCAGGGCGGCGTGCAGGTGTCGTACGGCTTTGTGCGCCTGCCGGACTCCCGCAGCCTGCCTACGGCGGCGGGGCGGCGTGGATCTGGTCGACCAGCAGCCGTAGGGCGGCCGTCACCGCTGCGGCCCGGATCGCCACCCTGCCGCCGTCGAGGTCGAGCCGGCGTACCACCGCACCGGTCGGACCGGCCACCGCCACGAAGACCAACCCGACGGGTTTACCGTCCTGCATCTCGGGACCGGCGACCCCGGTGGTGGCCAGCCCCCAGTCCGCCCCGCACCGACGGCGGCCTCCTTCGGCCAGCGCCAGCGCCACGTCCGGGTCGACCGGCCCGCGCGCGGCAAGGAGATCGTCCGGTACGCCGGCAAGTGTCGCCTTCAGCTCGGTGGCATAGACGACCAGTCCGCCCCGGAACGCGGCACTCGCCCCGGCGATGTCCACCACGGTGGCCGCCACCAGGCCACCGGTGAGCGACTCCACCACGGCGAAGGTCTCGCCCCGATCGGCCAGCGCCTGCACCACCGCCGCCGCCCCGCTACCGACCGGCTCCGCGTCCAGCTTGTCGCTGTCACCCATTCCAGCCCCGCTATCCGGCCCGGCGGCGCAGCCGCAGGGCTCGAATCACATAGTCGAGACCGGTCAACAGGGTCACCGCGACGGCCGCACCCATGAGCCACGGACCGATGGCGGCGAGCCCGGACGGAACCGGCCAGAGGTACCAGACGATCGCGAGGATCTGCACCGCAGTCTTGATCTTGCCGCCGCGACTGGCCGCGATGACGCCGTACCGGATCACCCAGAAGCGGATCAGGGTCACGCCGAACTCCCGGGCCAGAATGACCAGGGTCACCCACCAGGGCAACCGGTCGTACCACGACAGGAGGACCAACGCGGTGCCGGTCAGGGCCTTGTCCGCGATCGGATCGGCGACCTTGCCGAACGACGTCACCAGGGCGAACCGCCGGGCGATCCAGCCGTCGACCAGGTCGGTTATCGAGGCGAACGCGAAGGTCAGACACGCGGCGATCCGCCAGCCCGCGTTGGTCATCGAGGATGCGACGACCAACGCCACGAACACCGGCACCAGCACCAGCCGTAGGCCGGTGAGCGCGTTGGCCGCGTTGACAACAGGCACGGGTCGGACCGTGGCAGCCGGCACCGGGTCGGTCGCCTCGGTCACGGCGTCACCTCGCTCCATCCGGTGACGTCGCGGCAGAGATCATCTCGTCCGGTACGGCGATCAGGTCGACTCCCTCCGTGCCGGTCACCGTGGCCCGGACCAGGTCGCCGGGGCGCAGTACGGCCAGGTCGACACCACCGACGGCGGGGGCGACCAGCGTGGTCGAACCGTCCACCTCGGGTGCCTGGTGGGCGGCGCGGCCCTCCACGACACCACCCTCGATCGAGTCGACCAGCACCTCGACGGTCGAGCCGAGCCGCTCCTCGGCCCGCTGCGAGCACAACTCGTCGGCCAGGGCGCTCAGCCGGTCGTAACGTCGTTTGACCGTCGCCGCCGACACCTTCCCGGACAGGGTGGCCGCCTCGGTGCCGTCCTCGTCGCTGTAGTCGAAGACGCCGATCGCGTCCAGCCGGGCAGCGGACAGGAACCGGACCAGTTCCTCGACGTCGGCCCGGGTCTCCCCCGGGAAACCGACGATGAAGTTGCTGCGGGCACCGGCGTCGGGAGCCAGCGCCCGGGCCGACTCCAGCAGTTCGAGGAAGCGGGCCGTCGAACCGAAGCGGCGCATCCGACGCAGCACCGACTCGGCGGAGTGTTGGAAGGACAGGTCGAAGTAGGGGGCCACGCCCGGAGTGGTGGCAATCGCCTCCACCAGGCCGGGCCGGGTCTCGGCCGGCTGCAGGTAGCTCGCCCGTACCCGGACGATCCCGGGCACGGCCGCCAACTGTGGTAACAGCTTCTCCAACAGCCGGGGGTCGCCGAGGTCCTTGCCGTAGGAGGTGGAGTTCTCGCTGACCAGCACCAACTCCCGGACCCCGGTCTTGGCCAGCCACTCCGCCTCGGCCAGCAACTCGTCCGGGGTACGGGAGACGAACGCGCCCCGGAAGGCCGGAATGGCGCAGAAGGCACACCTTCGGTCACAGCCGCTGGCCAGTTTCAACGATGCGACCGGACCGGAGTCGAGCCGACGGCGCAGTACCGGACGCAGGTGGGCCGGGGTGTGCTCGTCGGTGACGACCCCGTCGCGCGTCGGCGCTGCCCCGCCCCCGTGACCGGGCACCACGACCGTGCTGCCGCGCCGGGAGACCGGGGTCAGCGGCAGCAGCTCACGGCGGTCGCGCGGGGTGTGCGCGTCGATCTGCTCACCGGCAAGCACCGCGCCGAGCCGGGACGAGATGTCCGGATAGTCGTCGAAGCCCAGCACCGCCTGCGCCTCGGGCAGGCTGTCGGCCAGCTCCCGCCCGTAGCGCTCGGCCATGCACCCGGCCGCCACCACCTTGGCTCCGGTGTCCGCAGCCGCCAGCAACGTCTGGATCGAGTCCTGCTTGGCCTTCTCGACGAATCCACAGGTGTTGACCAGCACCACGTCGGCCCCCTCGCCGTCCGTGGTCACCTGCCAGCCGTCGGCATGCAGCCGGGCCGCCAACTCCTCCGAGTCGACCTCGTTACGGGCACAGCCGAGGGTCAGGAGTGCGACCTTACGGCCGTCAGCGGCGGACGACAGCTCCAGATCGCGGCGCGGCGCCGGACGCGCCGAGCTGGAATTGTCGGAGGGAGTAGTGGCAGACACCACCCGAGGGTACCGGGCGCCCCTGACGATCTATTCAGGTGTGGCGCCGGCAGCGGGACATCTCACCCCCGTGCCACCGCCGCCCGCGCCATCGTGTCGAGCAGGAAGACCTCGGTTCCGGCCAGCCCCACCGAGCAGAAGAGGGTCACCTGCCGGGAGTCGGTGCGACCGGGCACCGCGCCGGCGAGGACCGCGCCGAGGTCACGCAGGTGGTCGAGGTACGGCGCCCGGGCAGCCAGCATCGGCGGCTGGTACGACACGGCCTGCGTCATCGAGTCGGTGACCATCACGTCGGCCCGGTCCAGCAGGTCCGGCCCGAACTCCGACCGGCCGTGCTGTTTGAAGCCGACCAGGTTCACGTGGGTGCCCGGGTCCAGGTCGGCGGCGGAGACCACCGGTGTCGGGCTGTTGGTGGCCAGGACCACCACGTCCCGGCCGCGTACCGCCGCCTCGGCGCTGTCGACCGCGCGGGCCGGGACACCCAGTTCGGCGCGGACCCGGGCAGCGAACGCCGCACGTCGGGCCGGGGTACGGCAGTACACCGTGACCTCGCGCAACGGCCGTACCACGGCAGCCGCCCAGACCTGGGTCCACGCCTGCCCGCCCGCTCCGATCACGCCCAGGGTGGCGGCGTCCGGGCGGGCCAGGACGTCGACCGCCACCCCGCCGAGCGCGCCGGTACGCCGGGATCCGATCTCCTCGCCGACCGCTATCGCCCGGATCCGCCCCGATCGGGCGTCGTGCAGCACGACCATCTGTTCCGTCTCCGGATGCCCGAACGTGTCGTACGACCGGAATCCGTACCACTGGTCGATCAGCTGACCCGCAGTCGTCACCAGCCGACCCCCGCGTAGTGCTGCGGATGCCCGTGGCGGTGCGACGAGCCGCCCATCGTGGGCGGCCAGCAACGCGGCCCGGATGGCCCCGATCGCGGTGGGCCCGTCGAGTTGGGCGGCCACGTCGTCGTCGGTGAAGAGCAGGGTCATGTCACGATCCTGATAGCTGAACCTCACTTGAAGTCAAGCTCCGGGTGACCTTTCCCACGACGCGGATCGACCGCACTCCGTTACGCCACGGGCGGACCCGGTGTTACGTCACGGACCTACCGGGCGTTACGCCACGGATCTACCCGGTGCAACGCCCACGGACGGACCCGGCCAGCCGGCCGCCGGTGCTACCGTCGGACCTGACGGCCAACCTCACGGCCCGTCCCGGACGAGTGCGAGTCGTACCCGGTGGTGCGAAGACGACCGCAAAGAGACCGCGACCGAGGTCGTGGGGTCCAACCGGCGGCTCCTTCCGTTGACACCGCCTCCCCCACGCCGACGTCTCCACTCGTACGGAGGGTGAATGCCATGGCCTGGGTAGTGCTCGTCATTTCCGGATTCCTCGAGACCGCCTGGGCGATCGCCCTCGGCCGGAGCGCGGGTTTCACCCGCCTGGTCCCGTCGATCGTCTTCGTCGTCGCCCTGGTGCTCAGCATGATCGGCCTCGCCTGGGCGCTACGCGAGATTCCGATCGGCACCGGCTACGCGGTGTGGGTCGGGATCGGCGCCGTGGGTACGGCGGTGGTCGGCATGGTGGCCCTGAACGAGCCGGTCAGTGTCGCCCGGGTGACCTGCCTGCTGCTCGTGGTGGCCGGGGTGGTCGGCCTGAAGTTCTTCCACTGAGGTGTAAGGAAGGGCCCCTTCTTATCGGTTTCTGCCTTGAAACGGGCCCTTCCTAACAGCCTTGAAAGGGGCCCTTCCTAACACCTGTGCAAAAGCTCAGTCGTCGTCGCCGCCGCGCAGGCCGGCCAGGGTCTCTTCCAGTTCGTCCGGCTTGACCAGCACCTCACGGGCCTTCGAGCCCTCCGACGGCCCGACGATGCCCCGGGTCTCCATCAGGTCCATCAGCCGACCGGCCTTCGCGAAGCCGACCCGAAGCTTGCGCTGCAACATCGAGGTGGACCCGAACTGCGAGGTGACCACCAACTCGATCGCCTGCACCAGCAGGTCTAGGTCGTCCCCGATGTCCTCGTCGATCTTCTTCTTGCTGTCCTGCGGCGAGGCCAGTACGTCCGGACGGAACTCCGGCTCACGCTGCTCCTTGCAGAACTTCACCACGTCGCTGATCTCCGCCTCGGAGACCCAGGCGCCCTGGATGCGAATCGGCTTCGAGGCACCCATCGGCAGGAACAGCCCGTCGCCCCGGCCGATCAGCTTCTCCGCGCCGGGCTGGTCGAGGATGACCCGCGAGTCGGCCAGTGAGGAGGTCGCGAACGCCAGCCGGGACGGCACGTTGGCCTTGATCAGGCCGGTCACCACGTCCACCGAGGGGCGCTGGGTGGCCAGCACCAGGTGGATGCCGGCGGCCCGGGCGAGCTGGGTGATCCGGACGACCGAGTCCTCCACGTCCCGGGGGGCGACCATCATCAGGTCGGCCAACTCGTCGACGATCACCAGCAGGTACGGGTACGGACGGATCTCCCGCTCGCTGCCCGGCGGGGGCTTGATCTTCCCGGCCCGGACCTTGCGGTTGTAGTCGTCGATGTGACGTACCCCGTTGGCGGCGAGGTCGTCGTAGCGCATGTCCATCTCACGGACCACCCACTCCAGCGAGTCGGCGGCCTTCTTGGCGTTGGTCACGATCGGGGTAACCAGGTGCGGAATGCCCTCGTAGCCGGACATCTCCACCCGCTTGGGGTCGATCAGCAGCAGCCGCACCTCGTCCGGCGTGGCCCGGGTCAGAACGGAAACCAGAAGCGAATTCAGGCATGAACTCTTCCCCGCACCGGTGGCCCCGGCGATGAGGATGTGCGGCATCTTCGCGAGGTTGGCCACCACGTAGCCGCCCTCGATGTCCTTGCCGAGCGCCACCACCATCGGGTGGTGGTCGGCCGCCGCAGCCCGCGAGCGGAGGACGTCACCGAGCGCCACGTCCTCCCGGTCGGTGTTCGGGATCTCCACACCCACCGCGCTCTTGCCCGGAATGGGGCTGAGGATCCGTACGTCGGGTGACTTGACCGCGTAGGCGATGTTGCGGGACAGCTGGGTGATCCGCTCCACCTTCACGCCGTGGCCGAGTTCGACCTCGTAGCGGGTGACCGTCGGCCCCCGGGTGAAGCCGGTGACCGCAGCGTCGACGTCGAACTGCTCGAAGACACCGGACAACGCGGTGATCACTTCGTCGTTGGCCTTGCTCCGGGTCTTCGGTGCACTTCCGGCGCGGAGCAGGTTGGCCGGTGGCAGCGTGTAGTCACCGGCCAGGCCGGTGATGGCGAGTTGTTCGGCCCGGGTCGGCGGCGGGGAGTGCTCCGGTGGTTCGGCGACCCGACGCGCGGCCGGCACCTTCCCGGGCGGCTTGCGAGGTATCGGGACGGTGTCGTGGACGACGATGTCGTCGGCGCTGTCCTCGTCGCCCTCGTCGCCGTCAGCGAAGCTCGCCTGCCGGCGGCGGGTCGACGGGCGGCGGGCACCCCGGGCCGGGCCGCTGTCCGCCCCGGTTCCGCCGGACCGGGCCGCACCCCGCGATCGGGTCGCGCCCTCGTCGTCCTCGTCATCGTCGTCGTCATCGCCCACCGGACGGCCGAGCACGGAACTGGCCAGCAGACCGAGCCGTTCCGGGATCTTGTTGACCGGCGTCGCGGTCACCACCAGCAGCCCGAAGAAGAGCAACAGCACCAGCAGTGGAACAGCCACCCACGCGCTGACCGTCTTCACCAGCGCCATGCCCACCCCGGCCCCGATCAGGCCACCGGCATAGTCGCGCTGCATGTTGTCGATCGGATCCTGCCCGATGTGCAGCAGGGCGGTGGTGGCCACGATGAGCGCCGACCAACCGACCACTCCCCGACCGTGGTTCTCCTGCTCGCGGGGGGCCCGCATCAGTCGTACCGCGCTGACGAGCAGGAGCACCGGCAGCGCTGCGGCCACCGCACCGAAGAAGAGTCGGATGCTGTCGGCCAGCCATGCCCCCAGTGGGCCGGCGGAGGAGAACCAGACCGCGACGCCGGTCAGGATCGCCAGGCCGAGCAGGAACAGCCCAGCACCGTCACGCCGGTGCTCCGGGTCGAAGTCGCGGGCCGTCGCGGCCTTCCGACCGGCCGCACGGACGGCCCAGCCGACCCCGTGCGCCAGGCCCATCCAGGTCGCCTGTGCCGCGCGACCGAGCAGCACCGCCGGGCCCGCGCCACCGGACCGCCGCCGGGGCGCGGACTTTCCGGAGCCGGTCTTGCGTCCTCCGGTGGACTTGCGGGCCGGCGCGGACTTACGGGTACGCGAGGTGGCGGCGCCACGCGTTGACGACGCGCCGCGACGCCGGCTCGCCTGTGGGGTACGGCCCGCCATAGAGTCACACCGTAGCGGCGTGTTCCAACGAATCCCTACTTTTGTTGGTCGTGTCCGCTCGCGTCACGCTCGGTTATGCGAGAATCCGTGATCTTTGCCACCAGAAGGGACACGCATGTCACCCCCGGGTTTCGAGGACACGTCGGACGGAACCGCCGATGGTGGGCAGTTGCAGACCCTGCAACCACTGACCAACGAGCTCATCGCCGAGGTTCTCCGCTCCCGCGACTACAACTTCCACATCGACTCCGACGGCGACCTCCTCGGCAAGTGGGATGACAACCTCATCTACTTCTTCCGGCTGGGAACCAACAGCGAGGTCCTCCAGGTACGCACGATGGCCGCCACCGCCTTCTCGATCGAGGACGTGGCCGCCCTCCACGAGTTCTGCAACACCTGGAACCACGACCGGCTGTGGCCCAAGGCGTACGTGCACGTCAACGACGACGGCAGCGTCCGTGTCTGCGGTGAGGTGGTCGCCGACCTCGAACGGGGGGTGACGCCGCAGCAGCTCGACCAGCTGATCAACTGCGGCATCTCCACCGGCTGCCAGATGTCCGACGCAGTCGCCGAGCTGCGGCCCTGAGAGGGAGTCCCTGATGGAACGGCGGTTCCAGGTCGACCTGCGCGGCATCGTCGACCTGCTCAGCCACCACCTGTACGCCAGTCCCCGGGTCTATGCCCGGGAGCTGCTGCAGAACGCCGCCGACGCGATCACCGCCCGGCATGCCGACGACCCCGACGCGGAGCCGGGCCGGGTGGTCGTCGAGCCGATGGCCGACGGGTCGCTACGCGTACACGACAACGGCATCGGGCTGAACGAGTCCCAGGTGCACACGTTCCTGGCCAGCGTCGGTCGTACCTCCAAGCGCGACGAGTTGGGCTTCGCCCGGCAGGACTTCCTCGGCCAGTTCGGCATCGGCCTGCTCTCCTGCTTCATGGTCGCCGACACCATCGAGGTGGTGTCCCGCTCGGCCACCGGAGGGCCGGCGGTGCGGTGGACCGGCTACTCGGATGGCCGCTACACCGTCGAGGTGGACGAGACGGCCCGGGCGGACATCGGCACCACGGTCATCCTGCGGCCCCGGCCCGGCGGTACGCACTGGCTGGCGAAGAATCAGGTCAGCGAGCTGATCCGGTCGTACGGCCACCTGCTCGACGTCGATGTCGTGCTGGTCGACCCGGATGCCGGGCAGGTACGGCTCACCGACCCCCAGGCCCCCTGGGAGATCGCGTACGACGACCCGGAAACCCGCCGCGCGGCGCTGCTGGACTACGGCGCGCAACTGCTGGGCAGCCGGCCCATGGAGGTCATCGACCTACGGGTGCCCGAGGCGGGGCTGGTCGGGGTCGGTTTCGTGCTCTCGTCGGCCTCGGCCGTCGGTCAGGGCGGCCACCGGGTCTACCTGAAGCGGATGCTGCTCAGCGAGGACGCCAAGCAGTTGGCACCCGACTGGGCGTTCTTCGTCCGTGGTGTCGTCGACACCTCGATGCTCCGGCCGACCGCCAGCCGGGAGGCGCTCTACAGCGACGACCTGCTCGACCAGGTACGCGAATCGCTCGGCCAGCAGATCCGCGACTGGCTGCTCGACCTGTCCGTCAACCACCCCGACCGGCTGGCCGCCTTCCTGCGCGTACACCATCTCGGGGTGAAGGCGCTGGCCGTCCGCGACGACGAGATGCTGCGGCTGGTCGACGCGTGGCTGCCGTTCGAGACCAGCCGGGGCGCGATGCCGCTACAGGCCTTCCGCCGCAACGCCTCGATGATCCGCTACGTCAACACGGTCGACGAGTTCCGGTCCCTGGCCGCGATCGCCAGCGCTGCCGGCACGCCGCTGGTCAACGCGGGCTACGCGTACGACACGGAGATCCTCGAACGGTTGTCCCGGCTCGACCCGAAGATCACGGTTCGCCGGCTCGACCCCGGTGAGTTGGCTGCCCGACTCGAACCGCTCAGCGAGGAGCAGCAGCGGAGCGTGGCCGGCTTCCTGGAGACGGCCCGTACGGTGCTGGCCGACCTCGACTGTGTGCCGTTGATCCGCCAGTTCGACCCGGTCACGGTGCCGGCGTTGTACGTCGCCAGCCAGCAGGCCCGGCAGCAGGACCAGATGCGACGCAACCTGGCCGGCGTCGACGAACTGTGGTCCGACGTACTGTCGGCCTTCGCCGACGTCGAGGTCGAGCACCGCCCGGAACTGGTGTTCAACTGGCGGCATCCGCTGATCCGCCGGATCGTCGGCAGCCCACCCGGCCCGGCCCTGCGCAACGCGGTCGAGGCACTGTACGGTCAGGCACTGTTGGCCGGTCACCATCCCCTGCGGGCGGTGGACACGGCCGCCCTCAACCGCTCGTTTCTCGCCCTGTTGGAACGCTCCTTCGCCGCCCCGGCGACCGGCAGCAGGCCGGCCACCGGCGCGGCCCCGCCGTCGGGTGGCGGAACGGTTCCGGCGGCGGACACCCCATCCGAGGAGATGCCATGAGGCTTCAGGCCAGTGAGGCGATGCTGTGAGTGACCGGAACGAGCTGATCGAAGCCCTGAGCGACGCCAAGGACCTGCCCGATGGCGAGGGCAAGGTCATGGAACTGGAGCGGCTCACCGCGCACGCCGACGCCGCGCAGGACGTACGACTCGGTTTCGACGTCCGGATGGAGCTGATCGACGCGTACAACAACCACACCGAGCGGTGGCGGATGCTGCCCGCGTTCGGTTGGTGCCTGTCCGCGTTCGACCGCCAGCCGGAACTGTTCGACGACTGGGACGCCGAACTGCTGCGCTGGTACCACAAGTGGGCGGTGTCCACCTTGCGGGACACACCCCGGGTCGGTCTGGCCCAGACCCAGGCCGCGCTGGACGACATGGATCGCCGCTTCCGCGAGGGTGGGCACAGCCCGCAGGCGGTCTACAACCTGCGGTGCCGGATCGCCGACCATCTCGGTGACCAGGTGGCGGCCCGGCAGTGGCTGGACCAGTGGCGCACCGCGGCCCAGGACGAGAACAGCGACTGTGCCGGCTGTGACCCGTCACGCCAGGCCGACCTGCTGGCCGGTTGGGGTGAGTGGGAGGAGGCGGTCAAGACCGTCGAGCCGGTGCTGAGCGGGGTGCTGGGCTGCACCGAGCAGCCGGAGAAGGCCCTCGTCACGGTGATGGTGCCCTACCTGCACCTGGGCCGGCCGGAGGAGGCCGCGCAGGCGCACGTACGGGCCTACCGGCGGCACCGCCACGAGCGGGACTCGTTCCCGTACCTGGCCGAGCACCTGCGGTTCTGTGCGTTGACCGGCAACTACGAACGGGGTCTGGAGATCCTCGCCGAGCATCTCGGCTGGCTGGACCAGCCGTACGACGAGATGTCGGCGATGGAGTTCTCCGCCGCCGGTGCGCTGCTCTGCCGGCTGGCCACCGAGGCCGGGCTCGGCGAACGCACCATCCACCGACCGGCGCACGGCGAACGGCTGGCCGCGGAGTTGGCGGTGCCGGCGCTCGGGGCCGACCTGCTGGCCACCTCCGAGGACCTGGCCGGCCGGTTCGACGCCCGCAACGGCACCACCCACCAGTCGGGACGAATGGCGGCCTGGCTGGCCGGGCGGCCGATCGGCGACCCGGTCACGCTGCCGTCGGTGGAGGCACCCGTCGAGCAGTGGTCGGGGCTGGCCGCCGACCAGCCGGAGAACTGGCTGGACGTGGTGGCACCGCTACGGCTGGAAAGCCTCGTCGCGGTGCTGCACGAACGGTCCGACCACTACTTCGTCGAGCCGGACGGCACCGTCGGCGGCCGGTGGGGTCAGGCGCTCATCCAGTTCGAGCAGTTGGGCGAGCGTGGGGAGATCCTGCATGCGCGCATCATCGCCGAGCGCCAGTTGCCGGCCGACCGACTGGCCGACGCGTACGAGTTCTGCAACGGCTGGAACCACGACCGGCTACTGCCCAAGGCGTACGTGCACGACAACGGCGATGGCCAGCTGATCCTGGCTGGTGACGTCACCACCGACCTTGAGCACGGCGTCACCGGTCAGCAGTTGGCCATCCTGGTCAACGCGACGGTGTCGTCCGGGGCCGCCTTCGCCGCTGCGGCGGCTGCGCTGCCCTGACCGGTTCCGGATCTCATCACCGCTGGTCGTCGGGACCGGGTGGGGTGTCGGCCCAGGCGTGGATCTGCTCGAGTGCGCCACGCAGGCCGGCACCCCGCCCGGTCAGACCGTACGTGGTCCGGGCCGGTGGTCCGGCCGTCACCTGCTGGCGGAGCAGCCCGGCGTCGGTGAGCTGCCGCAACCGTTCGGTGAGCAGCCGACGGGAGATGCCGGGAACGGCTCCGGCCAGGTCGCTGAACCGGGCGTCACCCTGGCAGAGCAGGTACAGCAGTTCCAGGGTCCACCGTCTGCCGAGCAGTTCCAGCACGGCGGCGGTGGACTCCGTGAGTGGGGTCTCGCCTCCGGTGCGTACGGCGGCGCTGCTGGCGGGCCGGACGGCTGCTTCGCCGTCGGCCATCCCCGCAGGACCAGGCTTGGTTACTTTTGATAACCCGATAGCCGCTTCCGGACCGTCCAGGAACACCGCCAGACCGTCCAGCACCCGTTGGAGGCCGAACTCGAAGTTCTTCCCGGCGGCCGATCCGGTCTCCGCCGAAGCCTGCACGAACCGGGACAGTTCGGGGAACCGGCCGCTGTCGAGCAGTCGGGCCAGCGCCGGCCCCTTCGACTCCCACCACTGCCGGCTGGTGACCCCGGTACGCCGCTCGTCCTCGGCCTCGGTACGCAGGTAGAGCGCGGCACCCTGCACGTAGTCGCTGACCGTCAGGTAGACCTGCATCGTCGAGTCCGGATCGAGCCCGTACCCTTCGACGGCGGCCAGCACCCATTCGATGTTGGCCAGCACGTTCGGCCCCAGCGGGGGGCGGTGGGTGCCGGCGACGATCGTCAACACCCACAGATGCCGCCGGTACATCGCCCACTCCTGCCGGGCGGCCAGTTCGAGTCGGGCCCGCCAACCGTCCGGTCCGGGCACGGGATAGCGGATCTCACCGTACGCCGCGTCCACCATGAGATCGACGAGTTCCCCCTTGTCCGGCACGTGGCGGTACAGCGACATCGCCCCGACGTCGAGGGCGCTGGCGACCCGGCGCATGGAGAGCGAGGCCAGGCCCTGCTCGTCGGCGATCGTGATCGCGGTGCGCACGATGCGGTCGAGGCTCAGCCCCGACCCGGGCCGGGCGCTGCGGTCCATTGGTTCTCCCGTTCGGTCGTGACCATCGCCGTCAGCCTGCACGTGACCGCGCGACCACGCCACTCCCGGGTGATCTCCGGGTGATCTGACGAACCGGGCATGACAGGGCTCGTCGACGTGCGTACAGTGTACGCAACCGAGCCCTGGAGGTCCGCCATGACCGAAGCCATGACGGTACGACCCGCCACGCCAGCCGACATCCCGGAGATCGTGGCCGCCACGAACGAGGGCGGCTTCGACGAGGCGGTCTTCAGCTGGATCATTCCCGACGAGAACGCCCGGCGGAGACATGTGGCCGCCGGGGTCGAGAACAGTACCGCCTGGGTGACCGACGCACTCGCGACCGGCGAGATCATCGTCGCGGGTGACCGGTCCCGGGAGATCGTCGCAGTTGCCCAGTGGCGGTACGAAGACGGTGGACAGCCGGAACCGGACGCCACACCGGCGGATTCGACCGCCTTCCTCGACCAGGCCTACGGCCAGCACGCGCCCCGCATGATGCTCCTGCTCGACCTCGTCGCGGCGCGGCACCCACACCACGAACCACACTGGTATCTGCAGCAGATGGTGGTCGTGCCCCGGTACCGCAGCAGGGGCTTCGGCAGCGCGATCCTCCGCCACCAACTCGCCCGGGCGGACGCCGCCGGTGTCGCCGCCTACCTGGAGGCCAGCACGCCACGCAACCGTGCACTGTACGAACGGCACGGGTTCCAGGCGATGGGACAGCCGATCGACCTTCCCGACGACGGGCCGAGCCTGCAACCGATGTGGCGGCCACGTCGAGGCTGAGCCCAACTGTCTGGAGGGGTGCCTTCCTATCGCTTCCTGGACAGGAAGGGGCCCCTCCAGACAGCTCCGCGGCGTCGTACCCAGAGCCCGACCCATGACGTCCCCACCAGCAGCGCCACGAGCACCTGCACCAGCATGGCGTACCGCTCGGGATAGAGGACCCCCTCGATGTAACGGTCGATGAAGCCCCGCATCACGCCACTCTCGCCGGCCTGCCGCCGCGACCAGTGTTCGGCGTAGGTCAGCGGGCAGTCCAGACCGGCGGCGACGACCACGATCCCCCAGCTGACGGCAACCAGGTGAGACCAGATCGTCCTCGGCCACCGCCAGGCCAGGAAACCGCCGACCACCAGGTAGGCCAGAAACCCGAAGTGCAGCGTCAGAATCAGCGTCGTGAGTAGCCGGTAGCCCATGGAACCCTCCCGCGCGCCAGGCTACGCAGACCGGGGAGCGGTTCCATGGGTACGCGGACTCAGAAGGGAACCTGGCTCAGACCTCGACCACCGTCGGGACGATCATCGGCCGACGTCGGTAGGCGTCGTTCACCCAGCGTCCGACGGTCCGGCGCACGATCTGCTGAAGTTGGTGCGGGTCGGTGATCCCGTCGGTGGCCGCCCGACCGAGTGCCTCGGTGATCAGCGGAATGACCGGGCTGAACGCCTCCGGATCGTCGGAGAAGCCCTTCGCGGAGACGGTCGGACCGCCGACGACCTTGCCGGTCACCGAGTCCACCACCACGGTCGCCGCGATGAACCCACCGTCGCCGAGCATCCGCCGCTCGGTCAGCAGCGACTCCCCCACGTCACCCACGGCCAGCCCATCGACATAGACGTACCGGCTCTTGACGTGACCGACCAGCGACGCCCGACCCTCGACCAGGTCGACCACGTCGCCGTCCTCGCAGAGGACCACCCGGTCCGGGGCGACCCCGGACTCGATGCCCAGCCGGGCGTGCGCCCGCAGGTGACGCCACTCGCCGTGCACCGGCATCAGGTTGCTCGGCCGTACGACGTTGAGCAGGTAGAGCAGTTCGCCAGCGGGGGCGTGACCGGAGACGTGCACCTTCGCGACGTCCTTGTGGATCACGTTCGCACCGGCCCGGGAGAGCTGGTTGATCACCCGGTAGACCGAGGTCTCGTTACCCGGCACGAGTGAGCTGGCCAGCACGACGGTGTCCCCGGGGGCCACGGTGATGTGGCGGTGGTCCCCGGTGGCCATCCGGCCGAGGGCGCTCATCGGCTCCCCCTGCGAACCGGTCGACATCAGCACGATCCGGTCCGGTGGGAGCGCGGTGGCCTCGTCCAGCCCGACGACCAGGCCCGGCGGGATCTGGAGCAGTCCCAGGTCCCGGGCGATGCCCATGTTGCGCACCATCGAACGGCCGATCAGGGCGACCTTCCGGTCATGCTCCTGGGCCGAGTCGAGCACCTGCTGCACCCGGTGCACGTGTGAAGCGAACGACGCGACGATGATCCGGCCGGTGGCCTTCGCGAAGATCGAATCGAGGACTGGGCCGATCTCCCGCTCCGGCGTGACGAAGCCGGGGATCTCCGCGTTCGTGGAGTCGGAGAGCAGCAGGTCGACGCCTTCCGCACCGAGCCGCGCGAAGCCGGCCAGGTCGGTGATCCGGCCGTCCAGCGGAAGCTGGTCCATCTTGAAGTCGCCGGTGTGCAGCACCAGACCGGCCGGCGTACGGATGGCCACCGCCAGCGCGTCCGGGATCGAGTGGTTGACGGCGAAGAACTCACACTCGAACGGGCCGAGCCGCTCGCGGGCGCCCTCCTGCACGGTGAGCGTGTACGGCTCGATCCGCCGCTCGGCGAGCTTGGCCTCGACCAGGGCCAGGGTGAACTGCGACCCGACCAGCGGAATGTCCGGCTTGTGGGCCAGCAGGTAGGGCACCGCCCCGATGTGATCCTCGTGACCGTGGGTGAGCACGATCGCCTGTACGTCGGCCAGCCGGTCGAGGATCGGGGTGAAGTCGGGCAGGATCAGGTCGACGCCGGGTTGCTCGACATCGGGGAAGAGCACCCCGCAGTCGACGATCAGCAGCTTGCCGTCGTACTCGAAGACGGTCATGTTCCGACCGATCGCACCCAGCCCACCCAACGGGGTGATGCGCAGCCCGCCCTCCGGCAGCGGCGGCGGCAGCTCTGCCTCGGTGTACGTCACGCTCATGCCGTCTCCTCGCTTCGCTGCGGGACGGCATGAGTCTCCCTGAACCAACCGATTCGCTCGCTCCGCTCGCTCATACCGTCACCTCGCTCCGCTGGGGGACGGCATAAGTCCCACCGAACCAACCGATTCGCTCGCTCCGCTCGCTCATACCGTCTCCTCGCTTCGCTGCGGGACGGCATGAGTCTCCCTGCGCTGGCCGATTCGCTCGCTCCGCTCGCTCATACCGGCAACTCCAGGCCCGCCTCGGCGCAGTCGGCCCGCAACTGGACGATCTCGGCCTCGGTGGCGGGCACCAGCGGTGGGCGTACCGGTCCGGCCGGCAGGCCATGAGCCGCCATCGCGGCCTTGACCAGGATGGTGCCCTGGGTCCGGAAGATCCCGGTGAACAGCGGCAGCAGCCGGCGGTGCAGTACCAGTGCGGTGGTGATGTCCCCGGCGTCGTACGCCTCGATCATCTGCTTGGTCAGCGCGCCGGTCAGGTGGGTGGAGGTGCCGACCAGGCCGACCGCGCCGATGGCCAGCGCGGGCAGGGTCAGCGAGTCCTCACCGCTGTAGTAGGCCAGGTCGGTCTGGCTGGTGACCAGGGAGGTGGCGGCCAGGTCGCCCTTGGCGTCCTTCACCGCGACGATCCGCTCGTGCTCGGCCAGCCGGAGCATGGTCTCGGTGGCGATCGGCACACCGGCGCGATGCGGGATGTCGTAGAGCATCACCGGCAGGCCGGTGGCGTCGGCCACCGCGGTGAAGTGCGCCAACAGCCCGGTCTGCGGCGGTTTGTTGTAGTACGGCGTCACGACCAGCAGACCGTCCGCACCGGCCTTCTCAGCGGCGGCGGCCAACTCGATGGTGTGCCGGGTGTCGTTGGTACCAACCCCCGCGACCACCTTGGCCCGGCCCCCGACCGCCTCGACCACGGCCCGGATGAGCTGTTCCTTCTCGGCGTCCGTGGTGGTCGGCGACTCGCCGGTGGTGCCGTTGATCACGAGGGCGTCGTTGGCCTGCTCGTCAACCAGATAGTTCGCAAGGCGGGCGACGCCGTCGAAGTCCACGGATCCGTCCGTGGTGAACGGCGTGACCATGGCCGTCAACAGGCGCCCGAAGGGACGCGGAAGTGCCCGCCGGTCGGAGCCGGCGGGAAGGTCGTGGGTCATGCAACCAACCTAGCGGAAGGAGGCGGCAGGGCCGCTTGGGAAGGGCTCAGGACTGTTCGGCGTACGAGGTGGTCGCAACCTCGGTACCGTCCGGCAGCGCGGAGATCGTGAAATCGGCGAACACGTTCGGGGCAACCCGCTGGAGTTGCCGCAGGCACTCGACCGCCAGCTCACGGATCTCCACGTCGGCCTGCTCGGTGGCCCGCATCTCGATGAAGTGCCGCCAGGCCCGGTAGTTGCCGGTGACCACGATCCGGGTCTCGGTGGCGTTGGGCAGCACCGCCCGGGCTGCCTGGCGAGCCTGTTTGCGGCGCAGTGTCGGGTTCTCCACGTCGGCGAACCGCTTCTCCAGCCCCTCCAGCAGCTCGTTGTACGCGCGCACGCTCGCCTCGGTCGCCGCCACGAACTGCTTGTGCAGCTCCGGGTCGGCGGCGATGACGGCCGGCTCGACCATGGCGGCGTCCCGCTCCGGGACGTACCGCTGGGAGAGCTGCGAGTAGGAGAAGTGCCGGTGGCGGATCAGCTCGTGGGTGAACGAGCGGGACACCCCGGTGAAGTAGAAGGTCACGCTGCCGTGCTCCAGAACCGACAGGTGCCCGACCTCGAGGATGTGGGCGAGATAGCCGGCGTTGGTGGCGGTGGCCGGGTTCGGCTTACGCCACGACTGGTAGCAGGCACGTCCGGCGAACTCCGCGAGCGCCTGCCCGCCCTCAGCGTCGGTCGACCACGGTACGTCCGCGGGCGGCTCGAAATGCGTCCATGCGATAAGGCTGACCTGGGGCGGCACGATCTCCGGCATTCCAGCAACTCTAGTTGCCCGGGTCCGTGCCGACATAACTGCCACCCTGGTGACCTCGGACGCACCCCGACCAGGCGGAAATATCGGACACCGAACGGTCGTACGGGAGGACGGGCACGCCGGCTCGCCACCGGCAGACGACGACGGGAGGATACGCCGACAGGGTCAGACGTACAGCCAGGTGAACGGGGCCCAGGGCAGGTTACGCAGCACCGTGAAGACGAACCAGGCGGCCAGCACCACACCGATCGTGGTAGTCGAGATCCGCAGCTGCGGCAGCCGCCACCGGAACATGTGCTGGACCGCCCAGGCCACGTAGAGGTAGAGCAGGAACGGCAGCACGAAGACGAACAGGATGTGGTGCCGGGCCGCGGCGCCCACGTCGCCGTGCAGGAGGAACCACATCGCCCGGGTACCACCACACCCCGGACAGTCCAGCCCGGTGGTCATCTTGAGCAGGCAGGTGGGGATGGCGTCGGCGGTGCTGTGGGTCGGATCGGTGAGCAACGTGTAGCCGACCCCGACGCCCATGCACGCCAGCGCGGCGACCGGTGCGGCCCACCGGGGCGAGCGCGTGTAGAGCCGGGTGAAGAAACGGGTGAACCGGTCCGGTTCGGCCGGTACGTAGTACGCCCCCGGGTAGCCCGCGACGGCACCGGCCGGAGCCGCGTTGGGACCGGCCGTCATCACCTCAGGTGCCGCGACGGGTGGGGTCTGCTGCACTGGGTACGCCGCTGCGGGCTCGGCCGCCGATCCACCAACGTTCGTCATCGTCACTCCGCACTCGTCCGCCGGTCGTCTTACCGTACACCGGCGATGCCCGCCAGCGCGGCGGCCAGCGGGCCGGCCAGGTCACCGCCGGCGGGTGGGGCCACCGCGCTCAGCCCGAGCCAACCGGCCAACCGGTACAGCTCGGCGGCCAGCGCCATCGCGGTCTCCGACACATCGACACCCGGCTCGATCCAGGCGGCCGGCACCAGCAGCACCCCGGCCCGGCGATCCGCCTTCAGATCGACCCGGGCAGCGAACCGGTCGCCGTGCAGGAACGGCAACACGTAGTAGCCGTACACCCGCTGCGGTGCGGGAACGTAGATCTCGATCCGGTAGGTGAAGTCGAACAGCCGCTCGGCCCGCCCCCGCTCCCAGATCAGCGGATCGAACGGGCTGACCAGCGTGCTGGCCCGGATCCAGCGGGGCAGTCGCGCCTGCGCGTGCAGGTAGGTCGGGCCACGCCAGCCCGGCACCTGCACCGGCAGCAACTCCCCCGCCTCGACCAACTCGGCGATCGCCAGCCGGGTGCCGGCCGACGGCAGCCGGAAGTAGTCGCGCAGTTCCGGCTCGGCGGCCACGCCCAGCGCCCGGGCCGCCACCGCGACCAGCGTCCGGTGCGCGTCGGGAGTGGTCGGCGTCGGGGCGTCGAGCACCGCCGCCGGCAACACCCGCTCCGGTACGTCGTAGCGGCGGGCGAACGAGTTGGTGCGGCTGGCGGCGCTCACCTCACCGGACCAGAACAGGAACTCCAACGCCCTCTTGACCGCTGACCAGTTCCAACCCCAGTTGCCGGTCTCGCGCGGGGCATCGTGCTCGATCTCGGCGGCGGTCAACGGGCCCCGGGCGCGTACCTCGTCGCGTACCCACTCGACCAGTTGGGGCTGCTCGACGGCGATGCGTCGCATGCCGCCCCAGGCGTCCGTACGGGCCGCGGCCATCCGCCAACGCAGCGCGGCATGCAGTTCGACGGGAAGCAGCGACGCCTCGTGCCCCCAGTATTCGAACAGCTCACGTGGCCGCTGGTAGGCCGCCCGGTCCAGCAGGTCGGTCGGGTAGGGCCCCAGCCGGCTGTAGAGCGGTAGGTAGTGCGCCCGCTGGAGCACGTTGACCGAGTCCATCTGGAGCAGCCCGACCCGGTCGAGCACCCGGCGCAGGTGGCGTCGGGTCGGTACGCCGGTCGGCATCGGATCGGCGAAACCCTGGGCGGCCAGTGCGACACGGCGGGCCTGGGCGGGAGAAAGCGATTCGGGCATCGGGCAGCAGGCTAGCCGACAGGTACGACACGCTGACCGGCTCCACCGGCGCGGTCACTGGATCGGCCGGCGGACCTGGCCGACACTTCCCGGGTGGGCACCATCCGTCCAGAGCGGCCCGACGACGCCGAGGCGATCGCGGAGGTGCACGTCCGGGCCTGGCAGGCCGGCTACACCGGGATCATGCCCAGCGAGGTCCTGGCCGGGCTCAACCCCGCTGCCTGGGCCCAACGTCGCCGGGACCGGGCCACCGCCGATCCGGACCATCCGTTCCGGACCCTGGTCGCCACCGGGGACGACGGCACCGTGGTCGGATTCACCACCGTCGGGCCGTACCGCAACGGACAGGATCCGGACGACCTCGACCAGGCGTACGGCGAGATCCTGACCATGTACGTCGACCCGGCCCGCTGGGGACACGGGATCGGTCGGGGCCTGCTCGACGCGGCGGCGACCGAACTCGCCGGACGGGGCTGGACCGAGCTGCGCCTCTGGGTGCTGGCGGACAACACCCGGGGCCGACGCTTCTATGAGCGGGCCGGGCTAGTGGCCGACGGCGAACGAATGGTTTTCGAACTTCAGTGGTCGCGGCGAGGGGCGCCGGTACGGCTTCCCGAGCTGCGCTACGTCGCCCGGCTCGGCCAACTGGCCGGCCTCACCGCCTGATGCGCCGGACCGCGGCTGCCCACCGCTCTGTGTCGACCCGGCAACCTGCGACCGGCAACGGATCGGCAGGGCCACCAGCAGCGCGAGGCTGATCCAGACGTACAGGTTGCCACCGACGAAGCCGAGCACCCCGCTGAAGTCCCGCTCCCAGACCCAGACGATCCGGCTGATCAGGAAGCCGTACGCGACGATCGCGGAGCCCAGCAGCCAGCGGCGTCGGCGGCTGCCGGCGGGCGCGAGGTAGGCGTTGTCGACCAGCAGCACCAGCGCCGGCAGCAGCCAGACCAGGTGATGGACCCAGGTGACCGGGCTGATCAGGCAACTGAGCGCGCCGGTGAGGGCCAGTCCGGCCGCCTCGTCCCCGGCCGCCGCCGCAGCCCGCGACCGCCACACCCACACCGCCAGCGTCAGGACGACCAGCGCCAACCAGGCCGCGGTGCTCGGGTCCGACGGGTTGAGCCGGGCCACGACTCCGCGCAGCGACTGGTTGGAGATGAAGTCCAGTGCCCCGACCCGGTCGGTGTTCCACAGCGCCTCGGTCCAGAACGTACGGGACGCGTCCGGTGCGACCGCCCCGGCGAACAGGGTGGCCGCCACCGCCGTACCCATCGCGGTGAACGCCGCCCGCCACCGCCCGGTGACCAGCAGGTAGAGGATGAAGACCCCGGGGGTCAGCTTGATCGCCGTCGCCAGGCCGATCCCCACCCCGGCCCACCGGCTGCCCTGGCCGACCAGGCGGAGCAGGTCGGCACCGACGAGGAAGAGCAGCAGCATGTTGACCTGGCCGAAGTCGACGGTCTCACGCATCGGTTCGAAGGCCGCGGCCAGGCAGAGCGCCACGGCGAGGGCGAACCAGTGGTTCCAGCCGACCCGGCGGGCGATCGGCTCGACCAGCCACCACAGCAGCAGCGCGCTGGTCACCACCGAGAGAGCCACGCTGATCACGATCGCCAGCGGCCAGGGGACGTACGCCATGGGCAGCATGACCAGGGCGGCGAACGGCGGGTACGTGAAGCCGTACTTGGTACCGGGCTTGAGGAAGTCGTAGATCGAGCCGCCGTCGTGCCAGTAGTTCAGCGCACCGTAGTAGACCTTCAGATCGAAGAATGCGTGCCCGACCGCCGCTATCGCCAGGAACCCGGTCACCGCCACGACGAGTGCGATCACGAAGATGACCCGGTGGCTGGTGCGCCAAGGGGCACCCTGCGCCATCATCGCCTCCCTAGGCTTGCGTAGGCTCCTGTCATGGCTCTCGGGTACGTCCGCCCGGCGCGTCCGGAGGACGCCGGCGAGATCGCACGCATCCAACTGGCGACCTGGCGGGTCGCCTATCGACGCATGCTGCCCAGACACGTGCTCGACAACCTGGACGAGGCGTGGCTGGCCCGGAGGTGGAGCGCGGCGATCGAGGCACCGCCGTCCGCCGGGCACCGGGTGCTGGTCGCCGTCGAGCAGGCCGAACAATCGTATCTGGTGGGGTTCGCGGCATCCGGGCCGGCCGACGAGGAGGCCCTGGCCCCCGGTGAGCCGGCCGAGGCGCTCGGGACCGGCGTGGCCGCCGTGACCGACCTGCTGGTCGAACCGCGCTGGGGTCGGCGGGGGCACGGCAGCCGACTGTTGGCGGCCAGCGTCGACCTGTGGCGGGAGGACGGTTTCACCACCGCCGTCGCCTGGGCCTTCGAGGGCGATGCCGCGATGCGCAAGTTCCTGGGCAGCACCGGCTGGGAGCCCGACGGGGCCGCCCGGGCGCTCGACGTCGACGACATGCTGGTGGCGCAACTGCGTCTGCACGTCTCGCTGGCCCCGGCCACCGACTGAACCTCACTCGCTGGAGCCTCGGGGCACGGTCCGAACCTCACTCGCTGGAGCCTCGGGGCACGGTCCGAACCTCACTCGCTGGATCCTCGGGGCACGGTCCGAACCTCACTCGCTGGATCCTCGGGGCACGGTCTGGCCGACCGGTGTCGACGCGTCGACCGTCAATACGTTTGACGGAGCGCGTGTGCCGCAACTAGCCTCGCTCCGTGTCCAGCCCCGAGGCATCCAGACGCCAGCCACCGGTCGTTCGGTGGCTGCTTGTGCTCATGCGCTGAGGAACTGCCGATTCTGAGGCAGCGCGCATCTCTTCCGCACCGGTCACCGAACCACCGTCGTACGGGCTGATTCTCCCGGATATCGCATCACCCACCGTAGCCACCGTCTGGCCGTGTCCGTGGTGTCGCCTCCCGGGTGCCATCCCCCTTGGCGCGGTGGTCTCCGTGCGCCCGGCTGGACGAATGTCTGCGGGCATCACCGGCTCCGCTGTGACTCACCGCGTCCTCCTCGTCCATCCACGACGCGTCTACGGAGTGGTCATGCCATTCGCCATCTACCTGCTCGGGCTGGCGGTCTTCGCCCAGGGAACGTCCGAGTTCATGCTGTCCGGCCTGGTCCCGGACATAGCCGGTGATCTGCGGGTATCCGTCCCAGCCGCCGGAGCGCTGACTTCGGCCTTCGCCGTAGGAATGATCATCGGTGCGCCGCTGATGGCCATCCTCAGTCTGCGGTGGCCGAGGCGACGGGCACTGCTGGTCTTTCTGAGCACCTTCATGCTCGTACACGTCATCGGGGCGGTCACCACCAGCTTCGGTGTCCTGCTGGCCACCCGGGTCGTCGGAGCGCTGGCCAACGCCGGGTTCCTGGCCGTGGGTCTGGCGACGGCGACCGGCATGGCCGGGCCCAACGCCAAGGGACGGGCCGCCTCCGTACTGCTCGGTGGAATCACCCTCGCCTGCATCGCGGGGGTGCCCGCCGGTGCCGTACTCGGGCAGCTGTGGGGCTGGCGTGCCGCCTTCTGGGCGGTGGCCGTCGTCTCGGTGCCGGCCATCTTCGCGATCCTGCACTCGGTTCCGGCCGTGGCACCCGACGCGGCCGTTGCCGGTGCGCGACAGGAACTGCGGGCGCTGTACCGGCCCCGGCTGATCGTGACCCTGCTCCTTGCCGCGCTCGTGAACGGAGCGACCTTCTGTACCTTCACCTACCTGGCCCCGGTGATCACCGACGTCAGTGGCTACGACCAGAAGTGGGTGCCGGCGCTGCTGGCGATCTTCGGCCTGGGGTCGTTCGTCGGGGTGACCGTCGCCGGCCGCATGTCAGACGCGCAGCCGATGCGGCTCCTGGTGCCCGGTGGTCTGGCCCTGTTCGTCGGCTGGCTGCTGTTCACGCTGACCGCGGACCACGCGGCTGCGGCGTTCCTGCTCGTCTTCGTGCAGGGGACGCTCTCCTTCGCCGTCGGCTCCACGCTGATCACGCGGGTGCTGTACGCAGCCGGTGAGGCACCGTCCCTGGGTGGCTCGTACGCGACCGCCGCCCTCAACGTGGGCGCGGCCGTCGGCCCGCTGCTGGGCGGTGCCGTCATCGGTGCCGGGCTCGGCTACCGCTCCCCGCTATGGGTCAGCGCGCTGCTGGTGGCGCTGGCGTTCGTCACGGCGGGGCTGGCCGAGGCGGTACGGCGGGCCAGAACGGACCCGCACAGGAACGTGAGCACCTCCTAGGCGACCGGTGTCGGCCGGTGGGCTGGCACGGGTCCGGGCCAGCCCACCGGCCGTCGCGTCGACTGTCCTGGGTGCCTTCAGTCGAGCAGGGCGTCCAGGCCGACGGTGAGACCGGGCCGGTTCGACACCGAACGAACCGCCAGCAGTACCCCGGGCATGAACGAGGCACGATCGAACGAGTCGTGCCGGATGGTGAGCGTCTCGCCCGCCGTACCGAAAAGGACCTCCTGGTGGGCGACCAGGCCGGTGGCCCGTACCGCATGCACCCGGATTCCGTCGATGTCGGCCCCCCGCGCGCCGGCCACCTCGTCGGTGGTGGCGTCCGGCGGAGCTGCCAGGCCCGCCTCGGCGCGGGCCTGCGCGACAAGCCGCGCGGTGTGCGTCGCGGTGCCGCTGGGCGCGTCGAGCTTCTTCGGGTGGTGCTGCTCGATGATCTCGACAGACTCGAAGTACCGGGCGGCCCGGGCGGCGAACTGCATCATCAGCACCGCACCGATCCCGAAGTTGGGGGCGATGACGACGCCGACCCCGGGCCGGTGCGACAGCCAACCGCGCACCTGGTCCAGCCGCTGCTCGGTGAAGCCACTGGTGCCCACCACCACGTTGATGCCCTGGTCGATGCCCCAGTTCAGGTTGTCCATCACCGTGTCCGGGGTGGTGAAGTCGACCATCACCTGCGCCCCGGCGTCCGCGGCCTTGGACAGTTGGTCACCCTGGTCGATCGTCGCTACCAGCTCGAGGTCCTCGGCCGCGTCGACTGCCCGGCACACCTCCAGGCCCATCCGGCCCCGGGCACCCAGTACCCCGACCCGCAGCGTTCCCGCCGATGTCCTGCCCACCGCTGCACGCTCGTCACTCACGGGGCACAACCTATCCCAGCACGGACGTAGCCACGCAGCGGGCGCGGATGTCCCACGTATCGGACCCAGACGGGTCTCAGTCCGTGACGGTGAAGTCGTCCTCGCCGAACGGCCCGACCACGGCCAGCGACATCGGGCGGGACAGCAGGTCGGCGGCCAGTGTGTTGACCTCCTCCGCGCTGACCGCGTCGACCCGGGCCAGCAGTTCGTCGACGGAGAGCAGGTCACCGTAGAGCATTTCGCCCTTGGCCAGCCGGCTCATCCGGGACCCGGTGTCCTCCAGGCCGAGCACGTACGACCCCTTCGCCATGCCCTTGCCCCGGGCCAGTTCGGCCTCGGTGATCCCGTGCGCAGCCACCTCGGCCAACTCGGTACGGATCAACTCCAGGACCTCGTCGACCTTGCCGGGCGCACAGCCGGCGTAGACGGCGAACAGGCCGCTGTCGGCGTACTGGCTGGCGTAGGAGTAGACCGAGTAGGCCAGCCCCCGCCGTTCCCGGATCTCCTGGAACAGTCGGCTGGACATTCCGCCACCGAGCACGTTGTTGAGTACGCCGAGGGCGAACCGCCGCTCGTCCAACCGGTCGATGCCGGGGCAGCCGAGTACGACGTGCGCCTGCTCGCTCTCCCGGTGCTCGACCAGGGTGCGGGCCGGCAGCGTACGGATCGTCGGCGTGGCCGGTCGGGGCGCCGCCGGCTGGGCCGGCTCGGTGTCCAACGGGGTCCCCTGCAACGCCTGGCGCACCTGCTTGACCACGGTGGTGTGTTCGAGGTTGCCGGCGGCGGCGATCACGATGGATGGCGGAAGGTAACGCCGCCGGTAGAAGCCCTGGATCTGCCGGCGGCTCATCGGGGAGATGGTCTCCTCGGTACCCGAGATGAGCCGGCCGAGCGGATGGTCGCCGTAGACCGCCTGGGCGAACAGGTCGTGCACCTCGTCGCCCGGCTCGTCCTCGTGCATGGCGATCTCTTCGAGGATCACGCCGCGTTCGGTCTCCACGTCGGCGCTGTCGAGCACCGAGTCGGCGACCAGATCGCACATCACGTCGATCGCCAGGGGCAGGTCGGCGTCCAGCACCCGGGCGTAGTAGCAGGTGTATTCCTTCGTGGTGAAGGCGTTGGTCTCCCCGCCGACGGCCTCGATCTCGGCGGAGATCTCCAGGGCGTTGCGCTTCCGGGTGCCCTTGAAGAGCAGATGCTCCAGGAAGTGGGAGACCCCGGAGAGGGAACCGGTCTCGTCCCGGGAGCCGATCGCCACCCAGATGCCGAACGACACGCTGCGCATCGTCGGGATCGCCTCGGTGAGCACCCGCAGCCCGCTGGGTAGTACGGTGCGGCGCACGGTGCCGCCGAGCGGGTCGGTGGTCAGGGTACGGGTGACCGCCCTGGACGGCGCGTCACCGCCGGCCCCGGACGGGCCGGTCCCGCGTCCCCGTCGCTGGTGCGACTGCCCAGCCCATCCCGCTCCACGCCGTCCCGGGGAATCTGCTGATCGTTTCGCCCGACTCAAGGGACCATGACTCCTAGATTCGACGGGAGGGGACTCGGCGGAGCTGGCGGTACGGCGGCGGGGTCACCCGCCGCCGTACCCGCTGGGTCAGCTGTGCCGGCTACGGTCAGCTGTGCCGGCTACGACGACGACGCGGACCGCCTTCGCCCTCACCACCGCCGGACTCGCCGCCCTCCCGGTCACCCCGGCTCGGGCCACGGTCGCCACGCTCCCGGTCACCCCGGTCACGCGGACCACGGTCGCCCCGGTCCCGGCCGGCCGGGCGCTCGCCGCCGGCAGCCTCGGCCGGCTCGGCCTCACCCTCGGCCCGCACCTTGTCCAGGTAGATCTTGCCCCGGGCGTCGATGTCGGCGATCTGCACCTCGACCTTGTCGCCGACGTTGAGGTAGTCCTCGACCCGCTCGACCCGCTTGCCGTCGCCCACCTTGGAGATGTGCAGCAGACCGTCCCGGCCCGGCAGCAGGCTGATGAACGCCCCGAACGCCGCGGTCTTCACCACGGTGCCGAGGAACTTGTCGCCGACCTTGGGCAGGGTCGGGTTGGCGATCGCGTTGATCCGCTCCACCGCGGCCTCGGCCGACGGGCCGTTGGTCGCGCCGACGTAGATCGTGCCGTCGTCCTCGATCGAGATCTCGGCGCCGGTCTCGTCCTGGATGGCGTTGATGGTCTGCCCCTTCGGGCCGATCACCATGCCGATCTTGTCGACCGGGATCTTGACGGTGGTCACCCGCGGCGCGTAGTCCGACATCTTCGCCGGGGACTCGATCGCCTGCTGCATCACGTCGAGGATCGTGGTCCGGGCCTCGTGCGCCTGCTGGAGCGCGGCGGCCAGCACGTCCGACGGGATGCCGTCGAGCTTGGTGTCGAGCTGCAACGCGGTGACGAAGTCCGGGGTGCCGGCGACCTTGAAGTCCATGTCACCGAACGCGTCCTCGGCACCGAGGATGTCGGTCAGCGTCACGTACTCGGTCTTGCCGTCGACCTCGTCGGAGATCAGACCCATGGCGATACCGGCGACCGGTGCCTTGAGCGGCACACCGGCCGAGAGCAGCGCGAGGGTGGAGGCGCAGACCGACCCCATGCTGGTGGAGCCGTTGGAGCCGAGCGCCTCGGAGACCTGGCGGATGGCGTACGGGAACTCCTCACGGCCCGGCAGGACCGGGATGAGGGCCCGCTCGGCCAGCGCACCGTGGCCGATCTCGCGCCGCTTCGGCGCGCCGACCCGGCCGGTTTCACCGGTGGAGTACGGCGGGAAGTTGTAGTTGTGCATGTAGCGCTTGGACTTCTCCGGGGAGAGGGTGTCCAGCGACTGCTCCATGCGCAGCATGTTGAGCGTGGTGACGCCGAGGATCTGCGTCTCGCCCCGCTCGAACAGCGCCGAGCCGTGCACCCGGGGCAGCACCTGGATCTCGGCGGTCAGCGGCCGGATGTCCCGAGGGCCCCGACCGTCGATGCGGACCTGCTCGCGCAGTACGCGGGAGCGGACCTCGGACTTGTTCAGCGAGCGGAACGCCGCGCCGATCTCCTTCTCGCGGCCCTCGAACTGGCCGGCGAGCTGCTGGCACACCCTGTCCTTGATCCGGTCCAGGGCGTCCTCGCGCTCCGCCTTGCCGGCGATCTTCAGCGCCTCGGCGACCTCGCCCCGACCTGCGGCGGCGACCGCCTCGTAGACGTCGTCGGCGTAGTCCAGGAAGACCGGGAACTCGGCGACCGGCTTGGCCGCGACCTCGGCCAGTTCGCTCTGCGCCCGGCACAGTTCCCGGATGGCCGGCTTGGCCGCCTCCAGTCCGCTGGCCACGACCTCCTCGGTCGGGGCGGTCGCGCCACCGGCGACCAGTGCGACGGTGTGCTCGGTGGCCTCGGCCTCGACCATCATGATCGCGACCTCGCCGTCGGGCAGCGTACGGCCGGCGACGACCATGTCGAACGTGGCGCGGGCCAGCTCCTCGTGGGTCGGGAACGCCACCCACTGGCCGTCCACGTGCGCCACCCGGGTCGCCCCGATCGGGCCGGAGAACGGCAGGCCGGAGAGCTTGGTCGACATCGAGGCGGCGTTGATCGCCACCACGTCGTACGGGTGCTGCGGGTCGAGCGCCAGGACGGTCTCGACGATCTGCACCTCGTTACGCAGGCCCTTGACGAACGACGGGCGCAGCGGCCGGTCGATCAGCCGGCAGGTGAGGATCGCGTCCTCGCTGGGCCGCCCCTCGCGCCGGAAGAACGAGCCGGGGATGCGGCCGGCGGCGTACATCCGCTCCTCGACGTCCACGGTCAGCGGGAAGAAGTCGAACTGCTCCTTCGGCTGCTTGCTGGCCGTGGTGGCGGACAGGACGACCGTCTCGCCGAGCTGGGCGAGTACGGAGCCGGCAGCCTGCCGGGCGAGCCGGCCGGTGGAGAAAATGATCTCCCGGGTGCCGAAGGCCCCGTTGTCGATCACTGCCTTGCTGTGTTGGTTGCCGAGATTGGTCTGCTCGGTCATGAGTGTTTCGCACTCCTCTGGTCGTGGGGCTCACGACCTGTGGAGCTGTTCACGCGGCCGGTCTTCGATCGAAGCGCCCGGGGTACCGGCTGATGCCGGCCGGCCCGGAGGCCACTACCGGAGACCGGTGCGCCGGCTCCCCATCGGGTGGTCGCGCTGGCCCCTCTTCAGGTGGTCAAGCTAGCGGGGGAGCGGCTCTGTCAGCCGCTCCCCCGCTCACGTCACCGCCGCAGTCCGAGTCGCTCGATCAGCGACCGGTAGCGGTTGATGTCCTTCTTCTGCATGTAGTTCAGCAGCCGCCGGCGCCGGCCGACCAGCAGCAGCAGACCACGACGGCTGTGGTGGTCCTGCTTGTGCACCTTCAGGTGCTCGGTGAGGTCGGCGATCCGCTTGGTCAGCACCGCAACCTGCACCTCGGGCGAACCGGTGTCACCCTCGACGGTCGCGTACTCCTGGCGGATCTTGGCCTTGGCTTCCTGGTCGAGCGCCATTTTCTCCCTGTTTCAGTGGGTTTGTCGTTACGATCCTCGCCCGATCCGGAGACCAGACGCGGATGACCCCGCACCCGCGGCGTCGTGCAGGCACGCGGGGACCCGTCGGTGACCCGACGTCCCGGCCAGGTTACCAGCCTTCGGCCAGTAGCTCACCTGAAGGGCACGCCGACGCCCGTACGTAGATCGTCAAGGAACCCGTACGTAGATCGTCAAGGAACGCCGCGAAGCTCAGGACAGGACCTGTCTGGCCTGCGCCACGTCCTCGTTCATCTGCGCCAGCAGCGGTTCAACCGCGTCGTACCGGCGCATCTCCCGCAGGCGCGCGACGAAGTCCAACGCGAGGCGTTCGCCGTACAGGTCACCGTCGAAATCGAGGACGTACGCCTCGACCCGGCGCTCCCGCCCGGAGAAGGTCGGGTTGCTGCCGATCGACACCGCCGCCGGCAGCGCCACCGGCTGGTGCCCGGAGCGGCCACGCGTCGAACGGGTGCCGTGCCGGATCAACCAGGCCGCGTAGACGCCGTCCGCCGGCACCGCCGCGTACCGGTGGCAGAGCAGGTTCGCCGTCGGGAAGCCCAACTCACGTCCCCGCTGGTCACCGCGTACGACCACGCCCTCCAGACGGTGCGGACGGCCCAGTGCGGCGGCTGCCGCCACCACGTCCCCGGCGTCCACCCCGGCCCGGATGTAGGTGGAGGAGAAGACCGTGCCCTCGTCGGCGACCAGCGGCGGCGCCTCGACGCTGAAGCCGAAGGCCCGCCCGAGCCGCTCCAGCAGCTCCACGTTCCCGGCCGCCCGGTGCCCGAAGCGGAAGTTCTCCCCGACCACCACCACCGCAGCGTGCAGGTGGTCGACCAGGATGTCGTGGACGAAGGCCTCGGCCGACAGCCGGGAGAAGTCTGGGGTGAACGGCACCACACAGAGCACGTCGACACCGAGCGCCTCGATCAGTTCCGCCTTACGGGCCGGCTCGGTCAGCACCGCCGGATGCGAGCCGGGTCGGACCACCTCCGCCGGATGCGGGTCGAAGGTGACCACCACCGACTGCACACCCAACTCCCGGGCCCGCCGGACGGCGTGCCCGATGGTCGCCTGATGCCCCTTGTGTACGCCGTCGAAGACGCCGATGGTGACCACCGACCGGCCCCAGCCGCCCGGAACCGCGTCGTACCCCCGCCACCGCTGCATGCCTGCTCTCCCTGCCCTGCGCTCCCCCGCCGGTCGACCGGCGGTGTCCCTGTCCTGCCGCGTCGTACTGTCGTCCCGACCGGTCACCGGCATCAGGCCGGTGACAGCACGATCTCCGCACGCGCCCGACCGTCCCGCTCCCGGACGATGGCGATCAACTCGCCGTCCGGGCCGAGGACCGCGTACGGCCCATCGATGCCGACCCGGTCCAGCGGCCCCCCGTGCGAGAGCACCTTCGCCTCGTCGACGCTGGCCTCGCGTACCGGGAAGAACCGGCGGGCGGCGACGCCGATCGGCAGGTTGACCACGGCCGGGGCGCGTTCCTCCAGTTCGGGTAGGGTCGCCGCCTCGGCCAGGGTGAACCCGCCGACGGCGGTACGGCGCAGCGCGGTCAGATGACCGCCGACCCCGAGCGCGGCCCCCAGGTCCCGGGCGATGGCCCGGATGTACGTCCCGGACGAGCAGGTCACGTCCACGTCCACGTCCACCACGTCGGGTGTGTCCCGTCGGATGGCGAGTACGTCCAGCCGGGAGATGGTCACCCGACGGGCGGCGAGGGCGACCGTCTCGCCGTCGCGTACCCGTTTGTAGGCCCGCTGCCCGTCAACCTTGATCGCGCTGACCGCGCTGGGCACCTGGTCGATCTCGCCGGTCAGCGCACCGAGCCCGGCGTGGATGCCCGCGTCGGTCACCCCACCGGCCGGGGTGGTCGCGGTCACCTCGCCCTCGACGTCGTCGGTGATCGTCGACTGCCCGAGCCGGATGGTGGCGGTGTAGGACTTGCCTGCTCCGATCACGTACGTCAGCAGCCGGGTTGCCCGACCGACACCGATGACCAGCACCCCGGTCGCCATCGGATCCAGCGTGCCGCCGTGCCCGACCCGCCGGGTCCGGGCCAGCCGGCGGATCCGCGCCACCACGTCGTGCGACGTCATGCCGCCGGGCTTGTCGACCACGATCAGACCATCCGAACTCACGACGCAAGCCTGCCAGACGCCGACCCGCCCACCGCGTCGGCCCGGAAGTACCGGCGTTCAGGGGCTGATCGGATCTACCCCGACACATCGACCTCGAACATGATCATTCATTTGTACGATTCCACCCGACGGGGAAGGACCAGATGGACACCGAGACCGACCAGTCCGCCGACCGCCCGGGCGGCCAGTCAGTCGGGTCGCCGATACCACCGGCCGGCAGCGAGGCCCCGACCGTGGCCACCGACGACGAGCCGCTACGGGTCCCGTCGTGGATGCACGAGCCGGAGGTCCAGCAACCGATCGGGCTCGGGGACCGGGTACGGCTGGCCTGGGAGCGAGCCGGCGGCGGACTGCTCCTTGTCGTATCCATCACGCTGGCCGTCGGGCTGGTCGGGCTGACCGCCTGGGGCGCGGTCAACCGCTGGGGGCACTACACCGGTCCTGACCGACCCAATCCGACCAACGAGGTTCTGCCGACCAGTGCGGTCGGGTTCCGGGGCCAGACCGGACTCTTCGTCGGCACGCCTGCGGAGTCCTTCCCCGAGGGCGAGACGGGGATCGTCCTGCCGGCGGTCACGCCGCAACCGCCCTTCACCGCGAAGCAGGTCAGCGACGGGCTGGCCAAGGTCCGGCAGGCTCTCGTCCTGGGCCGGCTCGACATCGACATGCGGCTCGGTAACCCGGAGAAGTTCATCGCCCTGTTCGCCAAGGACGCCCAGGAGGGCCTACGCGCGGACTTTCGTTCCGGACAGTTCGCCAGCTACGCCACCCGGTTCGGGCCCGACGCCCGTTCCGCGATCGAGAAACCACGCGCCAGGGGCCAGATCACCTACCGGTCGACCAGGGACGAGAACGGGTACCGGGTGTTGGAGATCACCACGAAGTTCGTGTGGGTCTATCCCTTCGACGTGCCGAACATGACTCCCGGGGACGCGCTCGTCGTGGTGGGAGACGAACTCGTCTGGCACATCCCGCACCCGGACGACGTACGCGCCTCGTCGCGAGGACTCTGGCTGGCCACCAGCCAGTCCTACGCCTCGAACATCAACTGCGGACTGCTCGACCAGGGTCTGATCGACGTGGACACCCTGCGGGGGTTTCCGCAACCGCAGAAGGGACCGGTGCCGGACGTCGATCCGGACGCCGCGTACGACGTCGAGAAGTCGCTGACCCTGCCGGACACCTGCTGACCCAATGCGGTGCCGGGCCGGCGGCGGAACGGCTGCCCGGCCCGGCCCGACGGTAGAGGTCAGGTCGTACCGGCATGAGGCAGTTCGGTACGACCGTAGTAGGACCGCAGGTCAGCGGACCGCGCCGACGACCGCCCACCGGCCGGACCGGATCCGCCAGAGCAGGGTGGCCAGGCGGACCACCATGAACAGGGAGAGACCGGCCCAGATCCCGCCCAGCCCGAGGTCGAGGAGGTAGCCGGTCCAGATCGCCGGCAGGAAGGCTCCGAGTGCTGCGGCAATGGTGACGTTGCGCAGGTAGCGGACGTCACCGGCCCCGATCAGCACCCCGTCCAGGGCGAACACGAGACCCGCCACCGGCAGCATCGCCACGAACCACGGCCAGGCGATCATCGCCTGGTCCCGTACCTGGGGATCGGCGCTGAACCAGGTGGGGATCACCCCGGCCCCCACGCCGATCAGCACAGCGAAGCCGACACCACACACCCCGCTGATCACCGTGACCCGACGGGCCAGCCACCGGGCCCCGGCGGCGTCGTCCCCACCGAGCGCGGCGCCGATCAGGGACTGGGCGGCGATGGCCAGCGCGTCCAGCACCAGGGCGGTGAAGAACCACAACTGGATGGCGATCTGGTGGGCGGCGACGCTCGCGGCACCGAACCGGGCCGCCACGGCGGTGGCCGACAGGAAGCTGGCCTGGAAGGCGAGTCCGCGCAGCAGTAGGTCGCGGCTGAGCACGAGTTGCCGCGCGATCATCCGGGGGTGGGGGCGGAGCGACACCCGTTCGGTGATCAGCGCCCCGACGAACAACAGTCCGGAAAGGGTCTGGGCCGCCGCGTTGGCCACGGCCGACCCCACCAGACCGAGGCCAACGGGATAGACGAGCACCGGACAGAGCACCGCGGAGAGCAGGTTCGGGCCAAGCACGAAGTACAGCGGCCGACGGGTGTCCTGCACCCCACGCAGCCAGCCGTTTCCGGCGGCGGCCAGCAGCAGCCCGGGGGCACCCAGGGAGGCGACCCGGAGCCAGTGCGCCGCCGTCTCGGCGACGTCGGGGCCGCTGCCGGCAACGGCACGCGCCAGCGGCTCGGCCCCGATCTGGATACCGAGGACCAGCACCAGGCCGGCGGCCAGCGCCAGCCACGACGCCTGTACGCCCTCGGCCACCGCCGCCGCCCGGTCGCCGGCACCGAACCGGCGGGCCGACCGACCGGTCGTGCCGTACGCGACCACGGTGCCGATCCAGGCGGCGATGGTCATGACCGTGCCGCCGATGGCCAGGGCGGCCAGCGGAATCCGCCCCAGGTGGCCCACCACGGCGGTGTCCACCAGCACGTACAGGGGTTCGGCGGCCAGCACCACCAGGGCCGGCAGGGCCAGCCCGACGATCCGCCGTACGGATGCGCCGGTGTCACGGTCGAGCGGCGCGGTGGACTGTCCCATGGAGGATCATCCTGGCACGGTCCGGTAAGGGTTGCAATGCGGCAGAGCACTTACCAGCGGGTGGCCGCCCCCAGGGGTCAGCCGCGGTGCGCATCGACCCGTCCGGGGCTGCGTCGGCACAGGTGCGCCGACGCAGCCCCGGTCCGGTACGCGGACCTTCCCCGCCCGGACGGTGCCTACCGCAGCAGGGTCAGCGCCTTCGCGACACCCGGGTCGCGACCGGCGGACAGGTCTGCGGCGGTCATCGGGGCCCGGTGGTCCGGGGCGACGCCGATGGTGTTGACGACCTCCCGGTTCGCCCCGATCTCGTGGCGCCTGGGCAACATGATCATGCTGTCGTCGTCGAGTTGGAACGGTTCGCCCGGACCGGACACGGCACCAGCGGTACGGGTACCGACCAGGGTGCCGAGGCGGAGATCCTTGACCGTACTGGCAAAGGAGTCGCAGGCCGAGGCGCAGTTACGGTCGGTGAGCGCGACGAGGGGCAGATTCAGCAGCGGCACCGAGTCGTCGGTACGGTTGGCCGTGCAGTCCCCGTGCACGTCACACCAGTAGCTGGTGATCCGGTCGTGTGCCCAGGCACCGAGCAGTCGGGCCACCTCCTTCGGACTGCCACCGCCGTTGCCGCGCAGGTCGAGGACGACCCCCCGCAGCGTCCTGTCCGCCCCCAGGTCCGCGATGGCCCGGAGCACCTGGTCGGCCAGCCCGGGCGCGAAGGCCGGCATCCGGACGTAGGCGACGTCACCGGGCAACAGCCTGGACTCGACCGTAGGACGCTCCTCCGGGATCGGGACCGGGGTCACCGTGACGGTGAAGGTCCTTCCGGTGGCCGGGCGGCGTAGCGTGAGCCGTAGCGGATCGTCCTTCGTCGCCGTCCGGAACCAGGTGAGGACCCCCTCAGCGACCACCCCGTTGACGATCGGCGGCACACCGTTCACGGCGACGACCTCGTCGCCCGGCCTGATCCCGGCCCTCGCCGCCCCGCTGCCCGGCGCGACCGCCGTGACGAACATCGGCGGGGTGCCCGCCGGATCGGGACCGTCGGGGTGCAGGCCGGAGAGCCGTACACCGACCGGTGCTGCGGCCGATGACGATGACGGCCGACCCCAGCGTGCGTGGTTGTCGTCGAGGCTCTCCACCATGCCCTGGATGGTGGCTTCCGCGACCGCCTGACGGACTGCGGGGTCCGCCGGTAGTGCTGCGACGATCTGCTCGTAGACGCGGCTGAACGCGGCCCAGTCGGCGTCTCTTTCGCCGGTGAGCGCCGGCATCGTGGCCTGAGGCTGGTCCAGCCCACGGCGTTGCAGTTCCTGCGTGAGCGCGGCGAAGGCCGGGACCAACAGGGCACGGGAGTTCAGCACCGGCCCGCCGTGGTAGTTGTCGAAGATGCAGTGGTACGCCTGCCCGATCGTAATGACGGTGGTGGGTTTCGCCGGAGGCGGCGAGGACGGCGAGGACGGCGACGGGGACGACGACGGGGACTGGGACGGCGAGGACGGCGAGGACGGCGAGGACGGCGAGGACGGCGAGGACGGCGAGGACGGCGAGGACGGCGGGGGCAGGGTTGCACATGCCGGTGGGCGGTTGACGGACGGGTCGACGGTGGTGGCCGTGGCAGCCACGGTGCTTCTGGCATATCCGGCGATTGCGGCCGACACGACCAACACGGCCGCCACGGCCAACGATTTCTTGCTCCTCATGGCCGCTCACATTCGCGGTTGTGCCGTTGCGGGGGCGTGAACGCATCCGTTAACACCGCTGTAGCGGTGCGCCTGGTACAGAGATGGCATGCGAATCCTGGTGGCCGAGGACGAGAAGCTGCTGGCCGACCTGGTAGCCGAAGGGCTACGCAGACACGCCATGGCGGTGGACGTGGTCTACGACGGTGCAGCCGCATCGGAACGTCTCGCCGTTCACGACTACGACGTGCTCGTACTCGATCGTGACCTGCCGGAAGTGCACGGCGACCTGATCTGCCGGAATCTGGCACAGACCGCCGCACGTACCCGGATCCTGTTGCTGACCGCCGCAGCCTCGGTGCCCGAACGGGTCGCCGGGCTGGCGCTCGGCGCCGACGACTACCTGCCCAAACCGTTCGACTACAGCGAACTCGTGGCGCGGGTGCAGGCCCTCGGACGACGCAGCCAGGCCCCGGTTCCGCCGGTCCTGGAACGAGCCGGGATCGTGCTCGACACTCCGCGCCGCCAGGTCAGCCGTGACGGACGTCACCTGTCGCTCTCGGTCAAGGAGTACGCCGTACTGGAGGTGCTGATGCGGGCGAACGGTACCGTCGTCAGCGCGGAGACCCTGCTCGAACTGGCCTGGGACGAGAACGTCGACCCGTTCACGACCGTGGTCCGCGTCATCATCAGCAGGCTGCGCGCCAAACTGGGCGACCCGCCCTGCATCCACACCGTCCCCGGCGTCGGATACCGGCTGTGAAACGTCACACGGTACGGATGCGACTGACCGCCGTCTACACGGGGCTCTTCCTTGCCACCTCGACGGTCCTGCTCGTCACGACCAACCTGCTGCTGAAAGTCAATCTGCAGAAGCGGTTCGAGGGCATCAGCGTCCATCCTCCCGAGGAACTGGCCGGGCCACCGACAGGCCTGCCGGGCGGCCCGCCGGTCGATCCGCCGGCCGCGCCCCCACAACCGCTGGCCGGAAAACTCCGGGTCCTGCCCGACGAGGTGCTCGCGTACCAGTGGACCATCGCGGGGATCACGATCGTCGTACTCACCGTCGCGTCGATCGCCATCGGCTGGTGGCTGGCCGGTCGCCTGCTGCGCCCACTGCACCACATCACGGGCACCGCGCGACGGCTGTCCCTGTCCAACCTGCATGAACGGATCGCGCTCACCGGCCCACGCAACGAGCTGACCGAACTGGCCGACACGTTCGACACCATGCTGGAGCGGCTGGAACGGTCCGTGGACAGCCAGCGCCGGTTCATCGCCAACGCCTCGCACGAACTGCGGACCCCGTTGGCCATCCAACGCGCGGCGATCCAGATCGGTCTCGACAGTCCCTCCCCCGAGCGGCTGGCCAGGGTCCGGGAGGAACTGCTCGAGGTCAATCGGCGCAGCGAGCGGTTGATCGGCGGGCTGCTCCTCCTCGCCCAGGGGGAACATGGGCTGAGCACGACCGAGCCGGTAGCCCTCGATCTCCTCGTACGTCGAGCCGCCAGCGAAACACCGGTCACCGGTATCACGATCAGACAGGACATCGAGCCGGTCACGGTCACCGGTGACCCGGTGCTGTTACACCGGCTCGTGGCCAACCTGGTGCACAACGCCGTCCGGTACAACCGACCCGACGGCGTGGTCGACATCCGCGTCACTGCCGCCGGCAGCCTGACCGTCCGCAACAGCGGCCCCGAGATACCCGAGAGCCGCATCGACGAACTGTTCGAGCCGTTCCGCAGGCTGCACACGACACGGACCGGGTCGGCCGACAGCGCCGGACTGGGACTTTCGATCGTCGCCGCCATCGCCCGTGCCCACGACGCCGGCATCACCGCCCGCCCCAATCGGGGCGGTGGCTTGGAACTGACCGTGCAGTTTCCCGTACAGCAGGGCTGAGCTGCGGGGGAATCTCGTGCCGCCTACTGACGGGTGTCCATCGACGTCTGAAGCGCGCGACGCGCCTGCTCACGGGCGTCGTCTTCGGTGTTCTCGGGCTGAGGCTTGGCTGGCATGGCGGATCCTTCCCAGGGTGCGAGCCACCACACTGGCGGCCCGGCAGGCGGTTGCTGGTGCCGCTGGCTGACGGTCCGGGATCACCGGAGCGGCTGGCCGGGGCAGCGTAGGCCCGGGTCGGTCAACCCTGGAGGGAGGCGGAGCCTGGATATGCACCACCGCCCGGAACGGCGCCACCATTGGCGGCCCCAGATCCGTTCCCAAATTATCGTTAAGGTCCCCCGCTGTTCGTGGTGTTCCCGAAATCTGGACAGTTGCCCGGCGACGAAGGTCACCGGGCGAAGAAGTGCCAGCCCACCCACCACCAGAACCCGAACACCCCGAGCCTGCCCACGGGCACCGGGCCGACCTCGTACTGCATGACATAGGCACAGACGTCGCTGAAGGTCGGTATCCGGGAGCCCTCCCGGCGGGCGGCCCACTCCAGCACGGCGAACAGGACGATCGCCAGCGCGAACCCACCGATGGCCAGCAGGCGCATGCCGCTCATCGTCGCACCAGGCCCCAGAACGTCATCAGCCATCCGAAGTACGCCGCCGACCGGACCAGCTCGTCCTCCAGCAACGGATCGGCCAGCCGGGAGAAGGTCGGGAACTCGTCCCCGGCGTTGATGATGAACGTGGCTCCCTCGAACAGGCCGAAGACCATCACCGGCAACAGCCACCAGACCGCGCCCGACCCCAGCCGGGCCGGCGGCCGACGACGGGAGACCCGGTTGGACAGCCCCAGCCAGATCAGCGCCCCGCCGGTGCCCAGCGCGTAGAGGTTGGCCTGCGCGGAGAAGGACGGCAGTTGGCCACCGACCAGAGACAGGCAGGCGATTACCGGAATCGATACAACCGGTTTGTCCCAGGTCCGTGGCACCTCTGCGGTGATCTCCGGCGGCTGCTCCATCCTCCGATTGTTCCCGAGGCGTTGGCGGCCGAAAAGGGCAACACTCCCCGGATTACCCCTGATCTTCCGCCTTGATGATTGCGCGATCCAACTCGGACCGGATGGCACCGATGACATCGACGGCCGTACCCAGGCCGGTGAACCCGGCCGCCGAGCGATGTCCTCCACCGCCGAGGGCGACGGCGACCTGGCTGACGTCCACCCCGCCCTTGCTGCGCATGGACACCGCCCACTGCCCCTCGGTGACCTGCTTGACCACGCAACTCACGTCGGCCTCGGCCGCGCAGCGCACCGAGTCGATCAACGGCTCCAACACGTACGGCCGCTGTCCGTGGCGGGCCAGGTCGTCGAGGGTGGCGAAGGTCCACACCAGTCCCAGCCCGCTGGCCGCCTCCGGCTCGAGCTGGACCCGGCTCAGCACGTCACCGTAGAGCCGGATCGCCCCGAACGGCCGAGTGTCGAATATCTGACGGGAGATGTCCCCCGGCCGGATGCCGGTGGCCAGCAGGCGCGCGGCCATCTCGTGCACGGCCGGGGTGGTCATGGCGAAACGGAACGAGCCGGTGTCGGTGGCCAACGCGACGTACAGGCACTCGGCGATCTCAGCGTCCAACGGCACGTCGAGCCGGGCCAGTAGCCCCTCCGCGACGACCGAGGTGGCCGCGGCCCCCGGATCGATCAGGTTGATCTTTCCGAACCGGGTGTTCGAGGCGTGATGGTCGAGCACCACCGCCGTACCCGCCCGATCGAGCCGGTCCACCAGGTCGCCGAGCCGGGACGCGCTGGCTGCGTCGAAGCACATCACCAGGTCCGGATCGGGATAGGCCTCGTCCGCCGGGACGAGCAGATCGAGGCCGGGCAGACCGAGCAGCGGTTCGGGTACCTCCGGTGGGCCGGGGAAGGTGGCCTGTAGCTGCCGGACACCGAGTCGGCGCAGGCCGAAGGCGAAACCGAGCATGCTGCCGAGCGCGTCACCGTCGGGATTGACGTGACAAATCAACAACACCCGACCATCCGGGGGCAGACCACGTACCGCAGCGACCGCCGCAGCCCAGTCAGCCTCGGTGGGTCCGGCCTGGCCGGACCCGGTCGCCGGCACCGGCTTCTCGGCGAGAGCGGCCCCGGCGGAGCCGGTGAGGGCAGTCACCGCCGGTCCTCGGGGGCGCCGGTCGGCTCGTTGCCCTCTTCGTCCTCGTCCTCGTCCTCGGTCCGGTACGGCTGTGCCTCGCCGGCGTACTCGGCCTGCGCAGCCAGCCGTTGCACCTCAGCGTCGGCGTTACGAGCCGCGGCCAGCAGGTCGTCGATGTGCTTGACCTGGTCCTGGACGTTGTCGAGGACGAAGGTCAGGGTCGGCGAGTGCCGCAGTCCCAACGCCTTTCCGACGGTGCTGCGCAGCATGCCCTTGGCGCTGTCCAACGCCGCCGCCGTGGCCGTCTGGGCCGCCGCGTCACCGAGCACCGTGTAGTAGACGGTTGCGTCGCGCAGGTCCGGAGTGATCCGCGCGTCGGTAATCGTGATCATGCCGAGCCGAGGATCCTTGATCTGGGTACGCACCACCGAAGCCACCAGCTCACGCACGCGCTCAGCGTGCCGGCGCACCTTGGCCGGGTCCGTCATCTCCGCACCTCCACGGCATCTTGCTCCCGGCCGGGACCGGTGGCGCCATCCGCGCCACCGGAGCCGGACCGGCCAACGTCAGGAACACTACCCGCGCTACGGCGGGGCACGCTCGTCCCGGCCACCCGTCCATCGGACGCGTTTTCCGGGCCGCATTTCAGTCGTCGGCGCCGTGTAACCGCCGCCGTACGGACAGCAATTCAATCTCCGGTCGACCCGCCACCAGACGCTCGCAACTGTCGAGCACCTCAGTGACATGACCGACCTCAGCAGCCACTACAGCCACTGCAATTTCCGCCCGCCCGTGCAGGTCGAGAGCACCGACTTCAGCAGCCGAGACCTCGAACCGGCGCAGGGCGGCCACGATGGGCCGTACGTAGGATCTCTTCGCCTTCAGCGACCGGGAGTCGCCGGGCAGAAGAATGTCGAAGACCGCAGTTCCGGTAAACATCGTGACGCAGAATACCCGTCATTCCAGCTACAAGATCAAGGGGTTTACGCCCGGTCGGACGTAAACCCCTTGATCCTGTTTTCACACCTGTCAGGTGCGGGGCTTCTCCCGCATCTCGAAGGTCTCGATGACGTCGCCGACCTGGACGTTGTTGTAACCACCCAGGGTCAGACCGCACTCGAAGCCCTCACGGACCTCGGTGGCGTCATCCTTGAACCGCTTGAGCGAGCTGATCGTGAGGTTGTCCGCGATGACCGCCCCGTCGCGCAGCAGGCGCGCCTTGGCGTTCCGGCGGATGGTGCCCGACCGCACGATACAACCGGAGATGTTGCCGATCTTGGACGAGCGGAACACGTCGCGGATCTCCGCGGTGCCGAGCTCGACCTCCTCGTACTCCGGCTTGAGCAGGCCCTTGAGCGCCGCGTCGATCTCCTCGATGGCCTGGTAGATGACGGTGTAGTACCGGATCTCCACGCCCTCGCGGTCGGCCATCTCGCGGACCTTGTTGGAGGCCCGCACGTTGAAGCCGATGATCGTGACAGCCTCGGTGGACGCGCTCGCCAGGTTGACGTCGCTCTCGGTGATCGCGCCGACGCCCCGGTGGATGATCCTGAGCTGGACCTCCTCCGGAATATCGATCTTGAACAGCGCATCCTCGAGCGCCTCGACCGAACCCGAACCGTCGCCCTTGAGCACCAGGTTGAGCGAGGTCTTCTCGCCCTCCTTGAGCTGCTCCATGAGCGTCTCCAGCGTCGCCCGCCCACGCGAGTTCGCGAAGGCAGCCGCCCGCCGCCGGGCCTGGCGCTGCTCGGCGATCTGCCGCACGGTCCGGTCGTCCTCGGCGGCGAGGAACGTGTCCCCCGCGCCGGGCACGGCCGTCAGACCGAGCACCATCACCGGGCGGGACGGACCCGCCTCAGCGACCGGATTGCCGTTCTCGTCGAGCATGGCCCGCACGCGACCGTGTGCCCCACCGGCGACGATCGAGTCACCGGCCCGCAGCGTGCCCTTCTGGACCAGCACCGTCGCCACCGCACCACGTCCCTTGTCCAGGTGCGCCTCGATGGCGACACCCTGGGCCGGGCCGTCGATCGGAGCAGTCAGCTCCAGCGACGCGTCGGCGGTCAGCAGGACCGCTTCGAGCAGGTCGTCGATGCCGATACCCGGCTTCGCCGCCACGTTGACGAACATGGTGTCGCCGCCGTACTCCTCGGCGACCAGTCCGTACTCGGTCAGCTGCTGGCGGACCTTGTCCGGGTTGGCCTCCGGCTTGTCGACCTTGTTCACCGCGACCACGATCGGCACGTCGGCCGCCTTGGCGTGGTTGAGCGCCTCGATCGTCTGCGGCATGACGCCGTCGTCGGCGGCGACCACCAACACCACGATGTCGGTGACCTGGGCACCACGGGCACGCATGGCGGTGAACGCCTCGTGACCCGGGGTGTCGATGAAGGTCACCGCGCGGTCGATGCCCTCGTGCGGCACGTGCACCTGGTAGGCGCCGATGTGCTGGGTGATGCCACCCGCCTCGCCGGCCACGACGTTCGCCTTGCGGATCGCGTCGAGCAGCTTGGTCTTACCGTGGTCGACGTGACCCATGACGGTCACTACCGGCGCTCGGCTGACCAGGCGGTCCTCGGCGACCTCGGCGTCGAGGTCGATGTTGAACTGCGCCAGCAGCTCGCGGTCCTCGTCCTCCGGGCTGACGATCTGCACGTCGAAACCGAGGTGCTCACCCAGCAGCAGCAGGGTGTCGTCGGAGCACGACTGGGTCGCGGTGACCATCTCGCCCAGGTTGAACATCTCCTGGACCAGCGAACCCGGGTTGGCGTTGATCTTGTCAGCGAAGTCCGACAGCGAGGCACCGCGCGACAACCGTACGACCTGACCCTGACCCCGGGGGGCACCCGAGCTCATGGTCGGTGCGGACAGGTTGTCGAACTCTTGTCTGCGCTGCTTCTTGGACTTGCGACCGCGCGCCGGCTTGCCGCCCGGACGCCCGAAGGCACCCGCAGCACCGCCACCGCGACCACGACCACCGCCGCCAGGACGGCCCGCGCCACCGGCAC